>JBDSXV010000086.1:0-13465 GCA_039926025.1 Dokdonella sp. | reverse complement strand
TCAACTACAACCGGGATGTCGACGGTTCGGAGGGCCAGAAATTGTTCGCCATCCGCTCGACCGACAATGGCGCCACCTGGGAGACGCCAATTCAGCTGACGACGACCCCCGGTTCGTCCGATCATGGCTCGATCATTGGCGATGGCGCCGCCGTTCATCTCGCATGGCACGACGCACGCGACCCGCAGAATCTGGAGATCTACTACCGGCGATCGCTGGACAGCGGGGGGACATGGGAAGACGAGGAACACGTTTCGACAGGCGCAGCGGGAGACTCGTCAACGCCGCTGCTCGCTGTCAGCGCTAACGACGTTCATGTGCTGTGGATCGACCGGCGCGGCGGCTCCTTCCAGGTGTATTACCGCCGCCGGGCCGGCGAACCATCTGACATCGTGTTTCGCGATGGCTTCGAAAGCGGCAATCTGGCCGGACGGTATCACTGATCGCGCTGAGTACCGATGTTCTGGTTGAGTTGAGACTATTTACGTGCTTGCTGCCCGCTGCGCCGCCAGTCTCACAAAACCTGTCACGTTCGGAACGCGACGCCACGCCTCATGCTTTCGCGGCGTGCGGTCCGTGACTGTGCTTCATACGACGCCCGGCACGATGCGAAGAACGGGGTGATGGAAAAAGGCACCGGATTCATTTGTGAGCGTAGAACAATGAACCAGCCCCCTGATCCGCCTCCATCGCATGACAAGGCCAGGTTCGATTCCCGACGAAATTCGTTTTTACAACTGACTGCCACCGCGTGTGACAAGGATGAATATGAAACGTATCGCCACTGTGCTCTTCAGCATTTACATGACCCTGTCCGGTCCGGCTTATGCGCAGAAGAGCGCAAAGTCGGGAACGCCGACTCTGCCTGCCTATTTCATCTTGCCGGCGACTTTCGGAATTTCCAGCGGCGGCAGTGGCATCACCTTCGAGGATTTTGGTGAGTCCGAGTTCTATCAACCAGGCAGCGACGACGCCATCGTCAAACAGGGCAAGCATTGGTATGCGCCGCTGGAACTGAAAAGCGCGCCGGATGGCATCGATGGAAAAAGCATCTGGGCGCAACTGAAACCGGCGCTGATTGCCGGCGGCTGGACCATTCCCATCGAATACGACTCCAACCCGTTCTCAGCGATGATGCGCTATCAGAAGGAGGGTCACGACACGTGGGGCTACGTCAAGATTTTCGGCAGTGACGACCTGCGGCTCAATCTTGTCGAGACCGCTCAGGCGGCGAACTTGCTGACGATCAACCCGCCCGCCGCAACGCCCGAAAAATTTTCTGCCGAGAAAGGCGACTTTCCCTATCTGCCGCCGCTTGGCGGATCGACGTTCAAGAGTGGGGTGCATGATTCCGGCGCAATGGAAGTTGCTGCGCCCGAATCGGACGAGATGCTGGTCGTCGGCACCGGCTTCATCGTCAAGTACTACGCCAACCTGCCTACGGTTTCGACACTGGCTTTCGTCAACGCGTATCACGAAAGCTTGAGCAAGGCAGGCTGGACGATCCTCTCGCAGAATCATGGTTCGGACGCCACGCTTACCGCGCACTATGCCGCTCATGGTCGGGATATCTGGGCCTATCTGCACATGGGCGGCGAAGAATATTCCATCAAGGTTGCCGATGTTGGCGCTGACAATGATCTCGCTCGACAACTGGCCAAGGATTGCCACGTTGCGCTTTACGGCGTGCTGTTTGATTTCAACAAGGCAACTCTCAAGACGGCATCAGACAGCGTGCTGAACCGTGTTCTCGCCTTCCTGCAAAATGACCCGACACTCAAGCTCGAGGTGCAGGGCCACACCGACAATGTCGGCGGTGACGACTACAACCAGAAGCTCTCCGATGCGCGAGCCAGCGCCGTACTGACATGGCTCGTTCAACACGGTGCTGGCGCGAACCGCCTTTCGTTCAAGGGCTACGGCAAGACGATGCCGGTGGCCAGCAATGACACGGACGAAGGTCGCGCGCGAAATCGCCGGGTCGAACTTGCCAAGCCCGGTTGCGCAAAATAGCGATCAGGTCTGAGCCAATCGCGAACGTCGCCGACGTTCGTACCACCGGCCGGGCAGCAACGGCTGCTGGATTCACGACATCGGGGTGGACACTTGCACCATCGAGGTCATCACCAGCCGGCCGGCGATGGAGACTAAGGACGGCTTCGACACGGCAGCAGTTCGCATTCGATGCAGGAATACCCGACCGGAGGACAACCACTCGCGCCGGCCCGGTTTTCGAAAATTCCGCCCGACTCTTTCGCCTAACCGGCGCGATGCAAGGCGCAGAGCTTGTTGCCATCGGGATCACGCACATAGGCCAGGTGCAGCGCGCCCATCGGGCCTTCACGCAATCCCGGTGGGGCCTCGATCGAGGTGCCGCCGTGCGCCACTGCGACGTCGTGGAACTTCTGCACTTGTTCGAGTGAGTCGCACTTGAAGCCGATCGTGCCGCCGTTGGCAAATGTGGCCGCGTCGTCGTTGATGGGCTGGCTGACGCAGAAGGTGCTACCGCCGTGGCGATAGAAGAGTCGGGCATGGCCAGTGTCAGCTTCGTTGCGCAGCGGCTCGCCCGCTCCGAGTACGGCGAGCACCGCATCATAAAAGCGCTTCGATCGCCCGATATCATTGGACCCGACCATAATGTGACTGAACATGCACGTGCTCCTGGATGACCGGCGCGATGCCGGGTGTGGTTAAGCGACGAAGACTTCGAGCAGCTGATCGACCGGCCTGCGCAAGAGGCTTTCATTGATGAAGAACGTCATCTCGCTATCTTTCATGTGGACGCGGATGTCCGCGGCCTTGAAGGGTTTTCCAGTCCAGCCAGGCGCGCGGGTGTGATGCGCACCCTGCAGATATTGCTTTCGTTCGGCAGGCGGCGCCATCCCCTGCGGACCCAGCGCTGCGCTGTCGCGCATGAGCGCCAACGTTCGCACGATGGCGGGCGCATCCGGCGCGCTCCAAGCGCCCTCGGCCAATAGCGCAGGCGCGCCCGAAACAAGCCCGAATCCTGCCATGGCCGCGGGCGCTGCGGTCACGAAGGCTCCTCTGCCCAGTGACATGTCTGCAGTCCCGGCGGGTCACGATCGCCCGATGCGTCTTCACGAGGGTCGCGCGCGAATGCGTTGCACGCAGCTGCGCCGCCAGTGGATTCGAAGCACCTGCCACAACAAAAGGATCAGGCTCGTTGATGAGTATGGAAAAATGAATCTGCCCGCTCTGGCGGGCCCGGGAAATGCTGGGCTCCAACCGCTGTTTTGACGCAGTACACTGACCGTGCAGCAATCTGGGCCACCTGGCAACACAACGGAGGGATAGCACATGTTGACCATGATCGAGGGCCTTCCGGACCACGTGATCGGCATCCGGATCAACGACAAGCTTCGCGCGGAGGATTACGAGAGGCAGCTGATCCCGCTCGTCAATCAGAAGCTGGAGAAACACCACAAGCTCGATCTCCTGTGCTGCATCGACGGCGAATGGAAAGGCATGGAAGCAGGTGCGGTGTGGCAAGACTTGCGCCTGGGCCTGGGCCGGATTGGACACTGGGCGCGCATGGCGATCGTCACCGACATCAAGTGGCTGGAGAATGCCATCAAACTGTTCGGGCTGTTTTCACCCGGTGAACTGCGGCACTTCGGCAGCGACGCCTACGCAGCCGCCAAAGACTGGGTGTGCGAGCGCGATCGGGCCTGCATCGGCATCGCGATGAATGCCGAGACCGGCATCCTGGTGCTGGAGCCTGTCGCGGACAAGGCGTTGAGCGAAGACGATTTCGAGGCGGTCGGCAAGACGATCGGCGACTATCTCCAGAACCATGACCGGCTCCGCGGGATATTGATCCACAGCCGGCGATTCCCGGGCTGGCAAAGCGTTGGCGCGCTGTTGGCGCATCTGAAGTTCGTCAACCGACTGCACGACAAGATCGATAAAATCGCCTTGGTCACCAATAGTCCGATGGGCACGTTTGCCGACCACGTACTTGATCCGTTGATGCTGGCCAGGATCCGCAAATTCGACTACGACGAGCGCGACGAGGCGATTGCCTGGCTGCAAGGCTGACATCCACGTCAGCGCAACACCGCTGATCCAGGGCGACCCACTCGACAGGCCGGAGATGGAAGGGTAACGGGTGACGACTTGCACTCTGAAAATCGCACGCTGATCAAACCCACCCTCTGGTTTTTCACGATCGAACGCAGTGCAATCTGGTGGCTGCGCGTCGGGCACGCGCGGCTTTTCCGGCACCGCTTTTCGTAGCGACCATATGGCCATCCCCATGCCCCGACGCCATCCGCTCCGTCGTACGCTGCTCGTTCTCGCCGTTGCTGCGGTGGCAGGCTATCTGCTGCTCGTGTTGTTGCTGCGGCCGTCGAACGAACGCGACTGGTCGAGCGACCAACAGCGTCTGGCGACCGCGGAATTCTCCGGCGACATCGTGCGAGTGCAAAACGTTCGCGACACCTTTTACAGGTCCACCTCGGACTTCGATGTGCATTGGGAAGATCGGTCCTACGACCTGCGCCGGCTCGAGTCGGTGTGGTATGTGGTCGAACCGTTCGCCACATGGCGCGGGCCGGCGCACACCTTCCTGAGCTTTGGTTTCGGCGATGGCGAATACGTGGCTATCTCGGCCGAAATCCGCAAGGAACGGGGCGAGTCGTTCTCGCCCTTGCTGGGACTGCTGCGCCAGTACGAGCTGACGTACATCGTCGGCGACGAACGCGATCTGATCGGCTTGCGCGCTAACCACCGCCACGACGACGTCTACGTCTACCCGATGCGCGCGACACACAAGGCGGCGCGCGCGCTGTTCGTCTCGATGCTGGAGCGCGCCAACGCGCTAGCGGTGCAACCGGAGTTCTACAATACCCTCACCAACACCTGTACCAGCAACATCGTCGATCACGTCAACCTGATCGCACCCGATCGAATTCCCTTCAGTATCAAGACCGTGCTACCCGCCTATTCGGACGATCTCGCCTTCGATCTTGGCCTTATCGATACAACGCTGCCGCGCGAGCAGTTCCGAGCGGCGTTCCGCATCAACGATGTTGCACTGGAACATGCCGACAACGCGAATTTTTCGGAGGCGATCCGCTCGCCCCATCGCAATTGAGACCGCGCACTTCGGTGCGGGAAAAAACGACGTCACGTTCACTTCGTTCGAGTTGCAAATGAACTTTCGACCGTTGCCGCCGAGTGCGTCGATCAGTTCGCCGGCTTGCCTGCCCGTCTCTGTACGTTCAGCACCTTGAAGTCGAACGGCGGCAGTTCCTTGCTGGTCTCGAGAAATTGCGTTACGTCGAGCACCGAGTCCACCGTTGCGGAGGAAATGATTCCGCTCGTACAGGTTTCAGCGGTGTATTTGTCGGTCGTGATCACATACGGCACCGCGCTTAGCTGCAGTTTGCATGTGCAGTTGGCACTGCCCGGCGCAGCGCCTGGCGCAAGCGTGCACGGCGCATCCAGGCAGTTGGCCCAGGGCCTCGCGTTCGAACACGCGACGAAGCTCTTGATCGGGAAGTAGCGCGATGCGAGCGAATCGCCTTGCGCCGCGCCTGTCGCACTCGTGCATTCCTGCGTTCCCAGCGAAAAGCCGGTCTTTACGTCGCAGGCGCAGGACACTTCAGTGGAGTTTCCGTTGATCGCGCTGCACATGGCCGTCGTGCACAGCGCGTAAGTGCTCTTGCACACCTTGAATGCAGGCGTCTGCGCCAGTGCCGTCGCGCTGGCAAGCATCATCAGGAGCAGCCAGCCTGTCGGGGTTCCTGTCATTTTCATCGCGCGCGTATCCTCGCTGTAGGTTTCCAATGGCTGCGGCGGCGATTCAATCCGGCGCTTTGCGTACGGCATCGTCGACGCATTGGTCGACCTTCAACTCGAAGGCCATGTGAACACTTTCCTTTGTATCACTTTGCACCCGACAGGAGGAATGCCGGCATGGAGACGGTTACGGCCGCGCCTGCCGACAGACGCGGACAAAGAGGTCCAACTGCGAGCACAGGCGCCAAGTGGGTCAGGACCGTGTGCGCCGGTGAGAATGTGAAGGCGGACGCTATTGCCCGCGACACCACGGCCCAGCGTGAATTGCGGTGCACTGCGCCAAGCGTCGGACGGCATGCCGCGCCGCATCAGGGTAGCTGCGGTTGGCAACCTCGATCACGTGGTTGTCGCGCTTGCTCATCAGGCTTTTGTTGAGCTTCCAACATTGACAGGCGCAGACTAGGCCAAAGGCATGCTTTCGCATTCCTCATCAACGGTGGACAGCAATGCTATCGGGAGCTGGGCCTGGGGCCGACAAGGTTGCCGCGGAAACGCTGGCGCGCTGTGCGACAGTGAATCAGCGAGCGGCTCCGCCTGCGCCGCGCTGGGCCCGCCGATGACCAAGCCGACGTTGTCTCGCGTCGCCGATATCCTGAAATCGGCGCTTGACCAGCCCGAAATCACCCGATCGCGATGGCTCGCCGAAACGTGCGGAACCGATCTCGAACTGCTGGCAGCCCTGCAACGATTGCTTGCGTTCGACCAGCGCGACGATCTGGCGCTCGACCACTCCCTTGATGCGCTGGTTGCCGATGTGCTCGCGCCGCCCGCTGACGACCTGCAAGCCGATGCGCGGTTTGGTCCGTTCCGCTTGCTGCAAAAACTGGGCGAGGGAGGCATGGGCAGCGTGTGGCTGGGCGAACGCATGGACGGTGGCTTCCGGCAGCAAGTGGCGCTCAAACTGATCCGCGTCGGCATGGAAAGCAATGCGGTCGCGGCGCAGTTCCGACGCGAGCGCGAGCTGTTGGCCCGTTTGCAGCATGCCGATATTGCGCGCTTGATCGACGGTGGCGTCGATGGAGCCGGACGTCTCTGGTTCGCGATGGAACATGTTGAAGGCATCGGCTTGCGCGAATGGTCCGCGCAGCAACAGATCAACCTGGACACGCGTCTCACGCTGCTGGTTCGCCTGTGTCTGGCGGTTGGCTATGCGCATCAGCATCTGATCGTTCATCGGGACCTGAAACCATCCAACGTACTGGTGCGGGCGGATGGCAGCCCTTGCCTGCTCGACTTCGGCATTGCAAAGCTGACGGCGGGCGACGAGCGGGAAGAAACTGCACTCGATTCGCGTTTCATCACACGGGCCTACGCGGCCCCTGAACAGTTGCGTGGCGAAGTCGTGACGACGGCTACGGATGTGTATGCCCTTGGCGCCTTGATGTTCGAGATACTGACCGGCGTCGCCTATACCAGCATGCATGCCTTGGGCGCTGAAACCCTGCCCCCGAACAAGGCGCTGCGACTCATTCGCGAAAAGCCGAAAGCGGGTGCAACGGACCACCCGCCTTTGCATGGAGATCTCGATGCGATCGTCGCGCGGGCGCTCGCCGAAGAACCCAAGCGGCGCTATGCAACCGCGCAAGCGCTGGCCGACGACATCGAGAATCACGTCAAGGGTCGACCGGTAAGCGCCCGCCCCGACAGCGTCCTCTATCGGGCGACCCGCTTTGCGCACCGCAATCGTGCCGCCGTAGCCATCGCCGCAGTGGCACTCGTCCTCGTGTTGGCGCTGAGTGTCATTGCAATGTGGCAGGCTCATGCGAAGACGATCGAGGCTGAGAACGCACGGATTGCGCTGAAGCGATCGGAGTCGATTCGCGCATTGCTGGGGTCCATCTTCCTCAGCGCGGATCCCAATGCCTCCAAGGGGGCGGCGACGACGGTCGGCGAGCTGCTGAAACCAGCGCGAGCCCGAATCGTCCGTGAAACCCAGGACGATCCCGAACTGGCAGCCGCGTTGCTTGAGCAGATTGGCAGCACCTATGTTTCGCTCGGCGAAGATGCGCTGGCGCGTGACGTGCTCCGGGAGGCGCTGGCGTTCAATCAACAAGCTGCGCATCCGTCGCTGCAGATCGAAGGGGCGGTCGAAGCGCGTCTCGCCCACTACGACTACCTCGATGGCAAACCCGACATCGCACTGCAGAGGCTGAAAGCGATCATCGCGAAGTTGCGCGCTGGCGATTCCTCGCTGACTCCGATATTGGCCAAGGCCATCGGCATCGAAGCGGGCGTACGTTTCGCCGCTGGCGAAATGGATGCGGCAGTCGCCGATTCCGCCGAGTCGCTCGCGCTGTTGAAAAGACTCGGTGAGCCGGCAGTTGTCGACTATCTCAATGCGCTGGTCGGTTTTTCCGACATAAACGCCGCAGCAGGCCGCAATCAGGCGTCGCTCGACGCCGCCATGCAGGCACTGGCGCATCCCTACATCCGCGAAAATATCGCCCCCGGCCTCACTACATCGGTACTCGGTGCCAATGCGCGCGCCTTGCAGGCGCTGGGTCGCAATGCGGAGGCCGAGCCGATGATGGTGCGTGTCGTCGGGGCGTTCGCAGCGTCATTTGGCGAGAGGAGTTCACGCACGTACTACTGGAAATATCGGCACGCGCAGGTCCTCGTCGAACTTGGCGATTTCGATCACGCCAAGGCAATCATCGACGACCTGCTCGCCAATCCTGCCATCAACGATCAGCCCATCGCGCATATCGCCTACCTCGTGGTCGGCGCGAAAATCGCCGGTCTTCGACATGCGCCCGACGCGCGCGAGAGAATCGCCGAGGCGGTTCGCGAAGCGTGTTCGGACAAGGGCAACGCGCGTTTCTGCGGCCTGGCGCGAGGCTTGTCGGGTTCCTGATCCAACCTCCCCACTGTTTCTTTTCCCGCATGCTCATGGAAAAAGCTCGAATCCATTCGCGAAAATGCGATCGAAGACCGGCGGCATTGCGCCGAATTCATAAGCACCCACATCGCAGTTCACACCCGTACCACGCTTTCCATCGCGCTGGTCAAGGGACAAGGCGGCACCCGTTTCGTCGATGCAACCCTGCGCTGTCGTTGCGTCGAGCGCCGCGCTCCCGGCCAGCAACGCGTGCGTCAGAGTCGGGCCGCCCTTGTTCTGAAGCGGCCCGATGGAATCCAGGGCCACAAATCCTCGCGCAGCGGTTCCATTGCCACTGAACGCGCAACCGCTGACGTCATGGAACAGATTGCGGCCGTACACTTCAAGCGTCCCATGGCAGTCGTCGTAGATCGGCGCATCGAGAACGGTATTTCCGGCAATCAGCGAGTTGACGGCGACAAAGCGCAGCCCAGATGCCGTACTCACTCCGCCACCAATGCCGCCTATCTGGTCGCGGTCGTGGTCGGCGTCGTTGTTGATGATGCTGGAGCTGTACACGAATGCACGTGACAGGTTGCTGATGCCGCCGCCGTCGGTGTATGCGTAGTTTGCGCTCAACGTGCTGTTGACGAGGGTGACCTTGTGGAATCTGTTCCGGATGCACCAGCGTAAAATAGACCTCGATACCTCCGCCGTAGTTGGCACCGTTGGAGCTCATGGTCGTGGCGCGAAAATACGCATTGCCGTTCTCGCTGACAAATGCGCCTCCGCCTGCACCCACGGCGACGTTCGAGCTGATGCTGCTGTAGCTGATCGAAGAGGTGCCTGCCAGCTACAGCCCTCCCCCATTGCAGGCCGTCGCATTCGATCGAACGGTGCTGTCTTGAACGATCAACGTTTCCTCGGAAACATTTCCGCTGCCCGTTCCGCTCGTTGTCGATTCCGTCAACCGTCAATCGTCGAGTTGATGAAGCCTGCACTTGCACGGAAGCTCCAACCCCCGCACAACCCCCTGGAAAACCCCATGACAAAAATGATCTTCGTCAGCCTGCCCGTCACCGACCTCAAGGGCTCGATCGCGTTCTACCAAGCACTGGGATTCGAGCAGAACCCGAAATTCAGCAGCGACGACGGCGCCTGCATGGTGTGGAGCGAGGCGATCCACGTCATGGTGATCACCCACGCGAAATGGCGCACGTTCACGCAGCGGCCGTTCCCGGCGCCCGGCACCGCAGGTTCGATGCTCTCACTGTCGATGGATAGCCGCGAAGCAGTCGATGCGATGAACGAAGCCGCCACGGCTTACGGTGGTACGGCCGATGTGAACCCGCCCGAGGATCACGGGTTCATGTACACCCGCGACCTCGCCGATCCCGATGGACACATGTGGGCCATGCTCTGGATGGATCCGGCGGCGATGCTGCCCGCTGAAAAACAGGGCTGAGGAACAAAGGAGGCAGGTTCGAATGACGCTGACTCAAGGCGACGCTGAACAAGTACTCACGACCAACCAACCTTGGGAATCGATCAGTTTTGCAATCTGATCGTGCGGGTAGATCATAGAAGCGGCAAAGGGGGCGGGTTCAGTTGCGAGACTGGGAAAATGGACCTGCCTCCTGTTTCCACGACCTTCGCCCCCTTGAATTGCAAGATCGCATTGGGGCTTGTCGATGAAGTCGCGTACTGGAACGGGTACCCCAACCAGGCCCCGATGTCGGGGCGACGACATGCCAGCACCTGGCTGCCATGAAACCTGCACACGTACGCACGATTGCCCGCGGCACAGGGTCAGTTACCGCGGCCGCTCTTCGCCAGCAGCGCGAGCTCGGCCATCATGGCAGGATCAAGCGGCTGCGGCTTCGCACTGATGGCAAGCGCCTCCGCCGCGACGCGGCGCGCGTCATCAAACCGGTGTTCGCGCGCAGACGCGCGCGCCTGCAGCGCGAGCATCGAGAACAATGTCGTTTTCTCGTCGGGCGTCTTGCTTTTTTGTGCGGCGACGACATCGCCGGCGAGATCGAGCGCTTCGCGGTTGCGGCCGAGTCCGTACAGCGCCAACGCGCGCTGGAATTGCGCATAGCGCGCGTCCTTTGATTCACTGCTGCCGTTGCGTGCGGCAATCGCGAGCAGTTCGTCGGTCGTCGCCAACGCGTCGGCGTAGCGCGCCTGCTTGACCTGGATACGGGCCAGGACGCCGAGTGGACCGATCATCTGCGCGCTGCCTGCACCCGACAGTTCTCGCTGCATCGCGACCGACTCCTCGGCATTGACGCGCGCGCCGTCCAGATCACCCATCGCCGCGAGGGTCTGCGACAGCGAATCAACCAGGCGAGGACAGACGTTGTGGCGGATGTGTTCGCGCTGGCAGATGCGCACGCCTTCCTCGAACGCGGCGCGCGCCTCGACGCGCCGCACCTGCCCTGAACGCAGCCGCCCGAGCGCCGCGAGCGAGTTGAGCGTGTCCGGATGCGCGTCGCCAAACAGCGCGCGGCGCATCGCAAGTGCGCGCAGGATGTGAGGCTCGGCTTCTTCGTAGCGCGCCTTCGCAACGAGGAAGCTGCCGTAGATGCCGACCGTTGACGCCACGTCCGGATGCGGCCTCACGTAGAGCCGTTCGGCAACCGCGATAGCTTCCCGATACGCGGCATCAGCGCGCTCCAGGTCGCCGCTGAACTCCGCGGCAAGTGCGATCGACGACAGCAGGTCGATCGCCTCGCGCGGCGTATCGGATTGCGACTTCCAGCGCGTCCATGCCGCTTCCGCGAGAGCGAGGCCCGGCGCGAACTTCTGCGCGTCGACGAGATCATGCGCGCGCGCCGCATCGACGCGCAGCAGCAGCAACTCGCGCCCGTCCGCGACGCGCTCGGCGAGCGCACGCGCGTCGACGGCGACGGCCTGCGCCTCGTCGCTGCGGTTTGCGCCCGACAGCGCCTCAGCGAGAACGAGCAGCGCCTCCACCGCATCGGCGCCGCCGCGCGCGACCAGCGATGCGCGCACCGGCTCGAGCAGCGCGATGGCTTCGTTCGGCTTGGCCTGCGCAACGAACGCGCTCGCGCGCAACACGCGCAGGCGCAGGCGCACGTCGTTCGACGGCTCGGGCAGCTGGTCGAGGTCGGCCGTCGCGCGATCGAGCAGCGCATGTTCGCGCTCGGGGGCACCGATCGCGCCGCTGACCTTCGCCAACGCGAGCAGCAGTTCGACGCGGGTATCGCCGGCGAGCTTCGAATCGCGCAGCAACTTGTCACCGGCATCGTCGACCAGTTGCTCGACGGTCGGCCGACGCTCGCGCGGGACATCCGCCTGCGCCGCATCGAACACGGAAACGAGGAAGTCGCGCACGTTTTCCGCATGCTGTGTCTGCCGGTTCGCGCGCGCCGCCTCGCCATGCGCGACGCGCGCCTGCCACAGCGCGAAACCGAGCGCCGCGACCAGCGCGACGAGGAAGGCCATGCTGACGACAACTCCGCCGCGATGTCGTGCAACGAACCGGCGCATGCGGTACCAGCGCGTCTGCGGTCGCGCACGTACCGGGCGCCCTTCGAGCACGCGGCCAATTTCCTCGGCGAACGCGCCCGCCGACGTGTAGCGCCGCGCCGGGTCGGTTTCGGTGGCCATCGTGACGATGGCATCGAGGTCGCCGTGCAGTCGCTGTGTCGTTCGTCCGGATCGCACAGCACCGCGCTCCGGCGCGTCAGCGGAAACGTCGTGCCGTATCGCGTTTGCGGAACGACGCTCGCCTGTCAGCAGTTCGCCAAGCACGACACCGAGCGCGTACACATCGGTGGCCGTGGTGATCACGCCGCCGTCGACTTGCTCAGGCGCCGCGTACGCGGGCGTGAACGCCTGCAGCAAGGTCGCGTCAGGCCCGGTTTCGTCGGCGAGCATCTTGGCGATACCGAAATCGAGCAGCTTGACCTCGCCGTCCGCGGTCACGAGCACGTTCGACGGCTTGATGTCGCGATGAACGATGAGCGCGCGATGCGCGGCGTCGACCGCGCGACAGACGGTTGCGAACATTTTCAGGCGCTCGGGCGCACCGAGCGCGTTGATGCGCGCAAATTCGGTGAGCGGCACGCCCTCGACAAGCTCAAGTGCAATATAGGCGAGGCCTTCGGGCGTCAGGCCGCCCTCGATCATCCGCGCGATATTCGGATGTTGCAGGCGGATCAGCGCGCGCTGCTCGCGTCCGAAGCGGCGCCGCGCTTCCGGGCTAAGAAGGTTCTGCCGCAGCAGCTTCAGCGCGACACGCTGGCTTGCGTCTTCGACCTCGCGGCGCGCCTCGAACACGGTCGATGAACCGCCTTCGCCGATCACGCGCACGATCTCGAACGGGCCGATGCGGCTGCCCGGTGGTGGCGCTGCCTGCGGCGTTGCATCGCCGATCGCGCGCGCGAGACCATCGAGGCGTGCGCTCGATATGGGCTCGTCATCCGTCGCACTCGCGCGCAGCATCGACTCGACGCGCGCGCGCACGGCGGCGTCCGCACAGTGCATGTCGAGGAACTTCGCGCGCGCGGACGCCTCAAGCGCGAGCGTCGCCTCGAACAGGTCGCGCAGATTCATCGATGGCGTAGTCATGGTCAGTCCTTGGAACGCCGAATCGCGCGCTCACCTGCCATCGTCACGCTTCCTCGTCGAGGACGCTCTTGAGGAACGCACGCGCAAAGAGCCAGTCTCGCGCGAGCGTGCGTACCGCGATCCCCAGTGCCTCCGCTGCCTGCTCGTGCTCGAGGCCTGCGAAACAGACGAGTTCGACCACGCGCGCGGCGCGCGCATCGAGCGCCTCGAGCTTCTTCATCGCGT
>JBDSXV010000085.1:0-28427 GCA_039926025.1 Dokdonella sp. | reverse complement strand
TCGCGCTCGACGAATGCCTGAGCAAGGCCGAAGCGCACGCGGCCGAGAAGAAGTTCGAACCGAATGCATTGCTGCAGGCACGCCTGTTCCCGGACATGTTCGCGCTCGTGCGCCAGGTGCAGATCGCTTGCGATTTCGCCAAGAGCGTACCGGCGCGACTCGCCGGTGCCGATGTGCCTGCCTTCGAAGACAACGAAGCCACGTTCGCCGATTTGCATGCGCGTATCGCGAAGACGCTCGCATTCGCGGCGAGCCTCGATGCTGCTGCGTTCGACGGCAGCGAGAAGCGCGAGATCGTGCTGCGGCCCGGGACGCCGAAGGAAAAGAAGCTAAGTGGGCAGGCCTATCTGCTCAACTACGGCCTGCCGCAGTTCTTTTTCCATGTGACGACGGTCTATGCGTTGCTGCGCCACAACGGCGTCGAGATCGGCAAGAAGGATTTCATGGGCGCGCACTGAGCCTGATGCAAGCGGGTGTTGCCCCGAAGGCTTCGGGACGACATCCGTCTTGCGCGTCGGGAGGGTGGCCATGGTCGGCGAATGCGACCGGACGACTCGGGGCTGCGATGACGGATGTACGAGCTGCGCCGTCATTGCGTTACGCTGCGGGCAACTGGTCCTGTTCGGGTGGCGTGCAGCGATGAAACCGACGTCCGCGCAAGTTTTGTTGTCGACCCTCATTGCCATTGCCCTTGCGCTCGCCGCTTGTGGCGGCGGCAGTTCCAATTCGCCGTCGTCGACGACGATGCAGCCGCCGCAAACAACGCAACCTCCGACCCTCGATCCGGCCTACCGTGCGTCCGCCGCAACCCCGTTCGCTGCAAACTGCGATGGAGTTGCCGCGCAGGGCACGCTCTTCGTCAACTCGGAAGTCGAACCCTACCTCGCGCTGGATCCGCTCGACCCGCATCACCTGGTCGGCGTGTGGCAGCAGGATCGCTGGTCCAGTGGCGGCGCGCGCGGCATCGTGGTCGGCATTTCTGGCGACGGAGGCCATACCTGGTCGCAACGTCCGATCGCATTCACGCGCTGTGCCGGTGGCACCGCGGCGAATGGCGGCGACTACGAGCGCAGCAGCAATCCGTGGATCACGATTGGACCGGATGGCCACGTGCATCTGCTCGCGCTCGGCTTTAGTGGCTTCGCGCAGCAGGCGGGATCGGTCAGCAGCATCGTCGTCAGCCGTTCCGTCGATGGCGGTGCGACCTGGGGCGCCACCAGCACGCTGATTCGCGATACTGACGCCGTCTTCAACGACAAGGGCGCGATTGTTGCCGATCCACTCGATGCGCATTTCGTCTATGTAGTCTGGGATCGCCTGACGGCAGTGAATACAGGCCCTGCCATGTTTGCGCGCAGCATCGATGGCGGCCTCAGCTGGGAGCCGCCAACGGTGATCTACGACCCGGGCGTCAACCATCAGACGATCGACAACATCATCGGCGTGCTGCCCAACGGCACGCTAGTGAACATGTTCACGCAGATCGATCCTGGCCCGAACGGAGGTCTTTCGGTGTCGGTTGCGGTGGTTCGTTCGACCGATAGCGGCGTGACCTGGTCGCTGCCGATCAAGATCGCCGACCAGCTCACCGTCGGCACGCGCGATCCGGACGGCGGCGCACCCGTGCGCGACAGTTCGATCGTGCCGGACATGGTGGTTGGGCCGGGCGGCAGCCTCGTTGTCGTATGGCAGGACGCACGCTTCAGCAATGGCGCGCGCGATGGCATCGTGCTGTCGCGTTCCACCGACGGTGGCTTGACCTGGTCGGCGCCGACTCGCGTGAACGCCAGCACGACCGTGTCCGCGTTTTCGCCAAAGGCAAACGTGCGCGCCGACGGCACGATGGGTGTCAGCTACTACGACTTCCGTCCCAACACGACGGATCGCGCGACCTTGCTGACCGACTACTGGCTCGCGCGTTCGGTCGATGCGGTGACCTGGCATGAGAGCCAGATTGCCGGGCCGTTTGATCTCGAGCTGGCGCCGCGAACGACATCGCCCGGCATCGGCGGCTGGTTCCTCGGCGACTATCAGGGACTGGTCAGTGTCGGCACCACGTTTGTCCCGATGTACACGCGCACCAACGCCGGCGATGCGACCAACCAGACCGACATCTACGTGGCGCCGGCAGTCTCGATCACGACAGCGGCTGCGCAGACATCCGCGCCGAGCGTGTGGCCGGAATTGAAGTCAGCGACCTCGACGACGCAGAGTCCCGAGTTCGCGCAACGCATCAGCGACAACGTCGTGCGCACGCTGCAACAGCGTCGCTCGGGTGCACATCGATGAAGCCTTCGAAGGCGAGCAGCCGGCGCTCAGCGCGCATCCGCGCGAACGAGCCGGAATTCGACGATCGACGCGCTGCCGGGCACGACCGCAACGCGCTTGTCGGTGACGAACTGGAGATGCCCTTGCGCATCGCGCAGCGTAGCGCGTAGACCGTAGTGCATGCCCGGCTCGATGCGTGCGGCGTCGTAGGGCAGGGCAAATGCATACGGCGGTCCATGCAAATCGGCAAAGCGAGTGCTGGCGATCGTTGCCGTCTGTTTCGCGTCAGCGGGATCGTTCACCAGCTGCACATCGAGGGTCGCACCCGGCGCCAGCAACACGCGCTCAAGATAGAGCGCGCGGCCGTTGATCAAACCGGTCTGCTTCTCGAGCGTGTCATGCACGACGGCCGCGTGCGAGTCGGTATCCGGTCGTTGCCCAGGTTGGCAGGAGACGAGCAGGAACGATGCGACAGCGAGTCCAAGTATATGGCGCATGAGGATCCTCGGTCGTGGTCGCTGGTCGGGACGACAATCTACACTTCGCGCAAGCGCATCGCATCTGGCATGCGCGGAAACGAGCGTCCGCCGCAATCTCAATGTCATTGGGCAAGCAAGATTGCCCGGATTCGAGACGCTCGTGTTGGAAGTGCACAGCCTGTTCTTTGCGCTGTGGCCCGATCAGGGACCCGCGCCGGTATCGCCGAGATTGCACAGCGCCTGCAGAGGGCCGCGCTGCATTAGGACGTAGTGCACGATGCCGAGTGTGAGTTGAATTTTCCATTGAACGCGGCTCTGCCGTGGCATGTAGACGAACGTGTGCTGATCCACAGCGACACCCCCCTGTTCGCGCCTTTCAGGACAGTTAGCCGCTGGACGTTGCGTTGTGCCGTCGTCGAACGGGCACGTTCTTGTGCATTGCCGCGGAGCGACGGCGTGGACGCGGTAGCTGTGCGGGAAGCGGGAGAGTAGAGTCGGATCGCGGCGTGACTTGCGGTGGCGCTTAATGGTGCCGCAACCCGCCCGACCTGACTGCATCGGAGACCCTCTTGGTCAAACGAATACTTGTCGGTCTGATCATCGTGCTGCTGGTTGGCACGCTCGGATTATTCGCGATCGCCTGGCGACCGGCGATAGAGCCTGTCGCAATGCCTGCGCCGTCGTCGTTTGCGGCGGATCTCGTTGGCAAAGGTGAAGTGCTTGCCGCTGCGGGCAATTGCGCAAGCTGCCACACCGTGAACGGCGGCGCGCCCTACGCCGGCGGCCGCGGGCTGGAAAGTGCTTTCGGCACGATCTATTCGCCCAACATCTCTCCCGACCCGGAGACCGGCATCGGACGCTGGTCCGAAGCAGCCTTCGCACGTGCGTTGCACCAGGGTGTCGCGCGCGATGGTTCGCATCTTTTCCCCGCGTTTCCATACGATCATTTCACCAAGGTGCGCGACGATGACGTCCACGCGCTGTACGCGTTTCTGATGACACGACCGGCTGTCAACGCAGAAGCCAGGGCGAATACGTTGCCGTTTCCGCTGAACATCCGCGCGCTGCAAGCGGGTTGGAAATTCCTGTTTTTCAAGAGAGGGGCCTTCGTCGCGGATTCCGGCAAAAGTGAGGAATGGAATCGTGGCGCGTATCTCGCCGAAGGCCTCGGCCATTGCGCCGCGTGTCACACGCCGCGCAATCGCATGGGTGCGGAAAAATCAAGCGAGGCATACGCCGGTGCAATCATCGGTGGCTGGTTCGCTCCGGCGCTCAATTCAACGCCGACGGCACCCGTGCCATGGACGCAGGACGAATTGTTCGGTTACCTGCGCAGCGGCGCGACGGCTTTGCATGGCAGCGCGACCGGTGCAATGTCCGAGGTCGTGCATGACAGCCTGGCAAAACTCCCCGATGCCGACATACACGCGATCGCGGCGTATTTCGCGGACATCAGCGGGGCCGCTTCTACGCAAGCATTGGTCGAGCCTGCGGTGGTCAAGGCGATGGCGTTCGAGCATCGCGCGACCGACGCGTCCGACGATGCGGGCGCAAACCTGTATGCGGCAGCGTGCGCGTCGTGCCACTACAACTTGGGTGCGCCACCACTCGCGGAGCGACCAGAGCTCGCCTTGAACAGTGCGCTGTCCGCACCCGGACCATCGAACCTGATCCACGTCATCCTCGATGGCGTGGGCAGGCGCGACGGCATGCCGATTTTGCTGATGCCGGGTTTTGCATCGGCCATGAGTGACGCTGACATTGCCCGACTCGCTGCCTATCTGCGCCGCACGCGCACCGAGCAGCCAGCATGGAGCGATCTCGAAGCCACGGTCTCGAAAATTCGCGGCCAAGGCGGGGCGTGACCTTGGATGACAATGCAATCTGGAGCCATGCGTACATGACGACGTTTTCGATCAATGGCCAACCCATTTCGGTTGATGTCGCTGAAGACACGCCCTTGCTGTGGGTGATCCGCGATGTCATCGGGTTCAAGGGCACCAAGTTCGGCTGCGGCATCGGAATGTGTGGCGCCTGCACCGTGCATGTCGACGGTCGCGCAGTGCGCTCGTGCATCACGCGAGTTGGTGCAATCGCGGACGCGAGCGTCACGACCATTGAGGGCCTCGATCCGGCGGGCCAACATCCACTGCAGAAAGCCTGGATCGAGACGCAGACCCCGCAATGCGGCTACTGCCAGTCGGGGCAGATCATGCAGGCCGCATCGATGCTGAAGGACTATCCGAACCCGACCGATGTCGAGATCGATGCCGTCATGAGCGGGAACCTGTGCCGCTGCATGGCTTATGTGCGCATCCGCAAGGCGATCAAGCTCGCTGCGGTCGAGCTTGCCAGCGCGACCCATACCGGTGCCACGAGCCATGAGTAACTTCACGGATCGCGCGCACGAAGACGTGCAGCCGTTTCAGCTGTCGCGTCGCGGCTTTATCATCGGTGCGGCTGGTGCAGGTTTCACGCTCGCGTTCCTGCGACCAGATGAAGTGTTCGCCGATCCCGCAGCGGCAGTGGCGGCGCGGGGTTTCGAGCCGACGATCTGGTATCACATCGATAACGACGGCATTGTCACGGTCAACGTGATCCGCGCCGAGATGGGTCAGCATGTCGGCACCGCACTCGCGCGCATCGTCGCGGATGAACTCGAGGCGAAGTGGGAGTCGGTGCGCATCAATGCGGTCGACACCGATCCGAAATGGGGAACCATGGTGACGGGCGGCAGCTGGTCGGTATGGCAGAGTTTTGCGCCGTTGAGCCAGGCGGGAGCGGCCGGCCGCATCACCTTGATCGAGGAAGGAGCGAAGTTGCTGCATGCGCCGAAGGAAGCATGTGTCGCGCGTGACAGCATGGTCAGCGCGGGAGGCAAGTCGATCAGCTATGCCGACATCGTGCGCAAGGGCAATCTTGCGCGCACCTACTCTGCGGATCAACTCAAGGCGCTGCCGATCAAGGAGCCGTCGGAACGTCGCCTCGTCGGCCAACCGAGTCACGCCCTCGATATTCCTTCGAAGACCAATGGCAGCGCGCGCTACGGCCTCGATGCCGAAGTCGAAGGCATGCTTTACGCGCGTCCGAAGTTACCGCCGACGCGTACCGATTCAAAGGTCGTGTCGATCGACGATTCGGCGGCAAAGGACGTCAAGGGCTACCTGCAGACGATCGCGCTCGATGATCCGTCGGGCACCGTGCCCGGTTGGGTCGTGGTGGTCGCCGACTCATTCGTCGCCGCGAACCACGCCGCAGACAAGGTCAAGGTGAACTGGAGCAGCGGTGCCGCGGCAAAGGTGTCGGAGAAGGATCTGCTCGATCATGGATCGAAGCTCATCGACAATCCGAAAATAGGCTCGCTCGTCGTCGCCGATGACGGTGTCGAAGAAGCATTTGCGTCGGCGAAATCGAAGATCGAACAAACCTATACGACGAGTACCGTTCTGCACTTCCAGTTGGAGCCGGTCAACGCACTCGCGCTGCAGAAGGATGGCGTCTGGGAAATCCATACCGGCAACCAGTGGCAGTCGCTGATATTGCCGACGCTGGCAAAGGCATTGGGCGTGGGCGAGGACAAGGTCGTCATGCGCACCTACCTGATTGGTGGCGGGTTCGGACGCCGGCTCAATGGCGACTACGCCGTGCCGGCTGCGCTCGCCGCGAAGGCGCTCGGCAAGCCGGTCAAGCTCGTATTCACGCGCGCAGACGATGCGCGTTTCGATTCGCCGCGTTCGGCATCCGTGCAACGCGTGAGCATGGCGTTCGGAGAAGGTGGCAAGGTCGTCGGCATGCAGCATCATGCGACCGCTGGTTGGCCGACGCAGGTCATGGTGCCGAGCTTCATGCCGAAGGGAAAGAACGGCGAGCCCTACGACCCATTCTCGATTTCGGGCGCCGATCACTGGTATTCGGTTGGCGCGCATCGCGTGCGTGCGATTTCCAACGATCTCGCCAACGCAACGTTTCGCCCAGGCTGGTTGCGCTCGGTCGGGCCGGGCTGGACGAATTGGGCGCTGGAAAGCTTCATGGACGAAGCAGCGCATCACGCAGGCATCGACCCGGTGCAATTTCGCCTTGGCCTGCTCGATGCGAAAGGCGGCAACGCCGGCGACGGCAAGAGCGCGGTAGGTGGTGCCAAGCGCCAGTACAACGTCGTCAAGCGCGTAGCGGAAATGGCCGGCTGGGGTGCAGCCTTGCCCAAGGATACCGGGCTTGGCATCGCGACTTCGTTTGGCCAGGAACGCGACATGCCGACCTGGAGCGCTTGCGTGGCGCGCGTAAAGGTCGATCGCGCCACCGGCGCAGTCAAGCTCGAAAAACTCACGCTCGTCGTGGACGCCGGCACCATCGTGCATCCCGACGGCGCACTGGCGCAGGTCGAGGGCGCATCGCTGTGGGGCGCGAGCATGGCGCTACATGAGGGCACTGAATTCGAGAATGGCCAGGTCAAGGACACCAACCTAGACACCTACACACCATTGCGCATGCGCGACGTGCCGGAGCTGGATATCGAATTCATCGCCAGCACCGAGGCACCCGTTGGCCTCGGCGAGCCAGCGACCACGGTGGTCGGACCCGCGATCGCGAACGCAATCTTTGCGGCGGTGGGCGCTCGCCTGCGGCATCTGCCGATGCGGACGGCCGCCGTGTTGAAGGCGTTGGCCGAGGTGCGCACGGTTTAAGCAGGCCGGCGGCGTCGACCGGCGGTTTTTTCATCGCTGCCGTCGCGCAGGCTTCGCGCCTTGTGCGTGCGCACCGTAGAATGCGCGAATGCGCCTCAACAAACACATCGCCGAAACCGGCTTCTGCTCGCGTCGCGAAGCCGATCGCCTCATCGCTGAAAAACGCGTCACTCTGAATGGCAAAGCGACCGGCATGGGTTCGCAGGTCGAGGAGGGCGATGATGTCCGCATCGACGGCCAACCGCTGCTCGCACGGCGCGCCGCAAGTGCGACGCGCAAGCACGTCTACATCGCCTTGAACAAGCCGCCGGGCATCACGTGTACGACCGACAGCGAAGTCGGCGGCAACATCGTCGATTTCGTCGACCACCGCGAGCGCATCTTCCCTGTTGGCCGTCTCGACAAGGAATCCGAAGGCCTGATCCTGCTCACCAGCAATGGCGATATCGTCAATGAGATCCTGCGCTCGGAGAACCGACACGAGAAGGAATACCTCGTCGCGGTGAACAAACCGGTGACGCCGGAATTTCTCACCGGCATGTCGCGCGGTGTGCGCGTCCATCACCAGATGACCAAGCCGTGCAAGGCGACGCGACTGGCAAAGTTCGGTTTCCGCATCGTGCTGACGCAGGGCATGAACCGGCAGATCCGTCTGATGTCCGAAGTATTCGGTTATCGAGTGACGCAGTTGCGCCGCGTGCGCATCGTCAACATCAAGCTCGGCGTGTTGAAGCTCGGCCAATGGCGCAATCTGACCGACCTCGAATTGCGCGGTCTGCTGCCGGATCGAACCGACTGGTAGTTGCTGTACAGATGACGGCGCATTTCGCGCCGCGTCTGCATGTCACCGCGCGGTTCGGATGTGTCAGTCGATGTCGAAACCCTGCAGGCTGACCGGCGTAGTGCCTGCGCCGAAGAACACATTGTCGGCCCACATCGAGGAAGGTCCTCCCTGCGGAGAACCAGCCCGCAGCGGTGGCGACAGGTTGCCGGTGACCGCACAAGCGACACTCTGCGTCGGTGCCGGCAGTAGATAGGGCGATTCCGTGCGCAGCGGTACCCAGCCATTCGGGTCGGGAGAGCCGGCAATGATCGCGGACGCGTTGCCGAGGGGCTTGCCGGTGCAGTCGAGCGACGCGAATGCGCTGCATGTCATGCCCACACTGTTCGCGATGCCCGGAATGACCTTGGCGCCGAAACTGAAGTCACTGCCGCCAGCGACGCTGAAACACTGGTGCGCGGACAGATTGAAGGTGTCGACACTGGTCCGGGACACGGCCATTGAACCCGAAGTGCCGGAGGCGTTGGCGTCCAGATTTGCGTCGTAGGAGATGGTGGAGCCGGTATCGGCGGTCCAGCCGGCGACATCACCGCTGAAATTCGGATTGGCGATCAGGTTGTCGGCACGCGCGGTGCACATTCCAGCCGCAAGCCCCGCAGCAATCACCGTGATACACAAGATGCGCATGATGTCCCTTCCTCGTTTTCAAGTCTCGCGACGGCCGCCACGTTCGCGGCCCAGTCTGGCAGAACTATGCGCTTGCCGCCTGCCCGCCCAGGTTCCATGCTTGGATTTCCCACCCCGAAAGAGGATATGAAATGAATCACTCGCGCCTTGCAATGATGGCGATGACAGCGGCAACTGCGGCCGCCGCATGTGCGCTGCCAGCGCACGCGAAGCCGGTCGACACGGACGAGAAAGCCTTTCGCGCCCTCTACAAGGAGCTGGTCGAGATCAACACGACGCTTTCGGCGGGCAGTTGCACCGAGGCTGCGAAGGCCATGCAGGCGCGGCTGCTCGCCGCCGGCATGCCTGCCGCAGATACCGCGGTGTGGGCGCCGGAGGCGCGCCCCAAGGACGGCAATCTGGTCGCGACGCTCAAGGGGAGCGATACGAAGGCAGCTCCGCTCCTGCTGCTCGCGCACATCGATGTGGTCGAGGCGAAACGCGCGGACTGGATGCGCGATCCGTTCAAGCTCACGGAGGAGAACGGCTGGTTCTACGCGCGCGGTGCGAGCGACGACAAGGCGATGGCTTCCGTGTTCACCGACAGCCTGATCCGCTATCGCAAGGAAGGATTCGCGCCGCGACGTTCAATCCGCCTCGTGCTTACATGCGGCGAAGAGACCGCGGATACCTTCAACGGCGCTTCGTGGTTGATCAAGGAACATCCGGAGGTCATGAAGGCCGCGTTCGCCTTGAACGAGGGCGCGGGCGGCGAGCTCGATGCGCACGAGAAGCCGCTCGCGTTGCAGATACAGGCGGGCGAGAAGGTCTATCAGGACTTCCGCCTCGAAGTGACCGATGGCGGCGGACACAGCTCGCGTCCGACCCGCACCAATCCCATCTACGCGCTCAGCGGAGCGCTTGCGCGCATCGGTGCCTATCAGTTTCCGATCGCACTCAACGAGGCCACGCGCGCTTACTTCAAGGCACAACTGGAGCTCGCGCCCATCGCTGTCGCCGAGGACATCAAGGCCGTGTTGCGCGATCCGCCGGATGCGGCTGCCGCCGATCGGTTGTGGACGCTGAATCCCGGCTGGAATGGCATGTTGCGCACGACCTGCGTCGCCACCATGGTCGATGCCGGACACGCACCCAACGCGTTGCCGCAGCGTGCTGGTGCGAACGTGAATTGCCGCATCCTGCCGGGCACGCCGCTGCAGGCGGTGAAGGGCGAACTGACACGGCTTGCAGACGATGCGAAGATCGCGATCACCGAAGTCGGCGATCCGAGCCCGACCGGCAATGTGCCGCAGCTGACGCCGGCGTTGCTCGATCCCGTGCGCAAGGTGGCCGAAACGATCTGGCCCGGCGTCGCGATCGTGCCGACGATGTCGACGGGAGCGACCGACGGTCGTTTTCTCAACGCGTTCGGCACGCCGACGTATGGCTTGTCCGGCATGTTCCACGACGCCGAAGGCAGCCATGCGCATGGACTCAATGAGCGCATCCGCGTGAAGTCGCTGCTCGACGGACGTCGCTTCCTTTACGAAGTCGTGAAGATCTATGCGAACAGCGCGGACTGATTCGTACACAGTCTCGCCGTAACGCAAGCCGCCTTCAACACGCGCCGCGACAAACGTTCTCAATCGAAACCCCGCGCAATAAAAAAAAGCCCGGGCACCGCAATCGCAGTGCCCGGGTTTCATCTACTTCTCGACGCTTATTCGAATCCGTTCGCGAAAATTCGATCCGTTGCGGCAGCGGCATCGATGAAGCCGTAGCCATCCAGCGGCGTATCGTCGCCACTGATTGCCGTGAGCGGCGGTATTGGAGTGTGGTGCTGACCGGCAGCGTGAATGGAAACGAGGTGTGGCCGGTGCGTCAGTTCGAAAGCTGGTCAGGCGTTGGCCAGCACCCAGTGTCGTTCGCGCCAATGCAGCCGCGCGGACGCGTGCGCGCACACGAGCGCTTCCAGGCCCGCCGTCGGCCGCGGGCGTGACAAGTGGAATCCCCGGTTCTCGTCGCACGATGGTCGCGCACAAGAATCGATCTGCCGGGTGGTCTCGACATCCTCCGCCAACACGCGCCGCTTCAGGCTGTGTGCCATGTTGACGATCGCCGCGTTGATCGTGGCGTTGATCGCGGCATCGTTGCTGTCGACGGCAACATCGCGAATGCATGCGCTGTCGATCTACAACGTATCGATCGAAAACCGCTTGAGCGAGGCGAGGCCGCAATAGCGAGTGCCGAAGTCATCGATTGCAATGCGCATGCCCGGCGTCTTCAATTCGCGCAGGATCAGATGGTTTCCGACAGCGCCGAGGTCCGGGTGCTTTCGGTGGTGTCGATTGCGAGCAGATCGACACAGGCGGGGCAAGGAAAACCGCGACTTCAGCGGCAGTTGAGCAACGCACGTACTTGCCGCCGATGCGCGCATCGGCGGCAGGATCGACTGCTCAGTCCGGTAGCACTGCGTTGTGATACACGTCCTGCACGTCATCGAGCTCGTCCAGTCGGTCGAGCAGGTCGCGCAGTGTTTCCTCGACGTCGCCGCTGACGGCAACCCGGTTTTCCGGGCGCATCACGACATCCGCGCTCAGGGCGACCAGGCCGGAAGCGGCGAGTGCCTTTTTCACCGACTCGAAATTTTCCTGCGTGCTCAGAACGGTGCTGCGGCCGCCGTCGCTCTGAACATCATCGGCGCCGGCATCGAGTGCGGTTTCGAGCACTTTGTCCTCGCTTCCTGGCGCGCTCGTGTCGAACACGATCTCGCCGACGCGGTGGAACTGGAACGCAACCGAACCGGTGGTTCCGAGATTGCCACCGTGCTTGGACAGCGCATGGCGCACGTCGGAGACGGTGCGCACCGGGTTGTCAGTCATCGTGTCGATGATCAGCGCTACGCCGGACGGACCATAGCCCTCGTAGCGCAACTCCTGCATGTTGTCCGCGCCCTCGGCGCCTGAGCCACGCTTGACCGCGCGCTCTATCGTGTCCTTGGTCATGTTCGCTGACAGCGCCTTGTCGATGCCCATGCGCAGGCGCGCATTGGTCGCTGGATCGCCGCCGGTGCGCGAAGCAATCGTGATCTCGCGGATCAATTTGGTGAACACCTTGCCGCGCCGCGCGTCTTCGGCGTTCTTGCGACCTTCGATACTGGGGCCTCTGCCCATGGGGAATCCTGCTTCTCGTTGTGTTGATCGACGGGCGGCCGGTTGGCGCGCCAAGGGTTGCCATTCTACGTTCACCGCGGCACGGCGTCGCCTGTGAAGGCGGCCCTTGCTTCTGGCACACGGCGGCCGTGGGTACGCGTGAGAGCATGCGCCGACGCCACAAACTGGAATCGCCCGATGAACATCCGCCTTGTCGCTGCTGCGTGTGCGCTGACGCTGGCCGCGTCCGCCTGTCTTGCCGACGAAGCGAAGCCGCAGTACGGCGGCTGGGGTTTCGATCTGTCCGGTGCCGACAAGGCAACCCGACCTGGCGACGATTTCTTCCGCTACGCCAACGGCAGCTGGGTCGAGCACACGGCCATTCCAGCCGACAAACCCGCGTATTCACTGCGGCTGGCGATGAGCGATACCGTCGAGCAACGCCTGCTTGCGCTGATCGAAGCTGCCGGAACGCAGCCGGAGCACGCGCCGACGACGCTTGAGGCCAAGGTCGGCGCGTTCTATGCCTCGTTCATGGACGAGGCCCGCATTGAGGCGGCCGGCGCGAAAGCGATAGCGCCGCAGCTGGCCGCCGTGCGCAACGCGAAAACGCGCGACCCGCTCGCCGCGTTGATGGGGCGCACGAATACGGATTTCGAAGCGACCCTGTTCGCCATCGGCATGGATGTCGACCTCAAGGATCCCAAGCGCTATGCCGCGTATATCGGCCAGTCCGGGCTCGGTTTGCCCGATCGTGACTACTACCTCAAGCCTGAATTCGCGAAGCAAAAGGCCGCTTACGAAACCTACGTCGCCACGCTGCTCGGGCTGGTGGGCTGGGACCATGCTGCCGCCGCGGCGAAGGATGTGGTCGCGTTCGAAACCGCGATTGCGCAGGCGAGTTGGCCGCTGGTCGAGCGGCGCGACCCGCTTGCGATCTACAACCCGATGACGATCGACGAGCTGCGCGCATTTGCGCCCGGGTTCGATTGGTCCGGATTCCTGCAGCAGGCACACCTCGGCGATCTCAAGCGCATCATCGTCGCGGAGAAAAGCGCATTCCCGAAAATTGCGGCGCTGTATGCGCAGACACCGATCGGGACCATCAAGGCCTGGTCGGCCGCGCACATCGCCGACAATGCGGCGTTCTATTTGTCCAAGCCGTTCCAGCAGGCGTATTTCGAACTGCGCAACAAGACCTTGTCCGGTCAGCAGGCGCAATCGGAGCGCTGGAAACGCGGTGTGCACGCTGTCGCGGGCGGCGATTTTCTTTCTGGCGATCGCAACGACAGTTTCGGCAATCTGGCGTGGGCCGTCGGGCAACTCTATACCGCGAAATATTTTCCAGCGAAGGCGAAAGCGAAAATCGAGGAGCTCGTGGTCAACCTGAAGACCGCGTTCCACGCGCGCATCGAGCATCTCGACTGGATGAGTGCCCCGACGAAGAAGGAAGCGCTGCGCAAACTCGACACCTATGCGATCAAGGTGGGTTATCCCGATCATCCACGCGATTATTCGAACGTGGTCGTGCGCGACGACGATCTCATCGGCAACGTGACGCGCGCTGCTGCGGCGGACTGGCAGTTCCAGGTGGCGCGCCTGGTTGGCCCGGTCGATCGCATGGACTGGGCGATGACCCCGCAGACCAACGATGCCTACAACGGTTCGTTGCGCGACATCGTGTTTCCGGCGGCGATCCTGCAGCCGCCGATGTTCGATGCGAACGCGGATGCCGCAATGAACTACGGCGCTGCGGGTGGCGTGATCGGGCACGAACTGACGCATGGTTTCGATGATCAGGGCCGCAAGATCGACGCCGAAGGTGCGTTGCGCGATTGGTGGACAGCCGAAGACGCACAGGCCTTCGAGACGCGTGCGAAGCAGCTCGGCGCACAGTATTCCGCCTTTGAGCCGCTCCCGGGCCTGCACATCAATGGTGAACTGACGATGGGCGAGAACATCGCCGATCTCGGCGGACTCACGCTCGCGCTCGATGCCTATCGCGCATCGTTGCACGGCCAACCTGCGCCGGTACTCGACGGCTTCAGCGGTGAGCAACGCGTCTTCCTCGGTTGGGCGCAAGCCTGGCGTGGCAAGTTGCGCGACGATGCGATCCGTCGTCAGGTCGTCAGCGATCCGCACTCGCCGCGCGTATTCCGCGTCGACGGTGTCGTTCGCAACATCGATACCTGGTACACGCGGTTCGACGTGACGCCGACGGACAAACTGTATGTCGCGCCGAAGCAGCGCGTGCATATCTGGTGAGCACGAACGCCACACGCCCGATCAGTGTCGAGCATATCGATCAGCCTGCAATCGCCTGGCTCAGGCGATTGCGCCGACAGGTTGCGGTCGGCTACAGGTGGCAGGCCGACGGGCCCGGAGTGATGCGTGTCAGGTCCAGTGTTCCAGTCAGGCCCGCGTTCGAGCCGGAGCTGAACGCGTAACTCATCGTGGCCGACGAGCAGCTGTGGAAGACGAGATTCGCCGTACCCACGGGTTCAATGAGCGTCGTGGCCGAATGATCGAACACGCCGCCCGTGGTCTCGAAGATGCCGACGCCATTCAACGTCGTCGCACCTGACGCATAGGCCGCCTGCAAGGTATACCAGCGTTGGCCTGCACCGCCGCTGGATTGGTCTCCATTGCGTGCGTAGGTGTACCAGCCGGCGAACAGGATATTGCTCGACGTCAGCTTGCCGAGATCGAATACAAGGCCCTGCCCGCTGTTCGACAGATCGGCCCAGGTGCCGCCCAGCAGGTATTCGGCCTGGATGGCGGTTCCGCCTGCGGGCGTACAACCGAGGTTCGCAAGCAGGCGCGTAAGCGGGATGGTTCCGTCGGGATGGCTGCGATCGTCGAAGTGGTAAGTGAGAACGCCGTGTTCGCAGTCGCTGAACTGGAGTGTTGCCGCACCAATCGGATGAATGGCTGTTGCCTGGGCCGAGTCGAACTTGCCGCCCTCGGTCGAGTAGATGGGCAGCGACGCTGACGCGCCCGGTCCGACGGCGCCCTGAATCGTGTACCAGCGTTGTCCACCTGCCGCCGTGGTGTCGTAGGTGTACCAGCCGCCAAACAGCAGGCCACTGCCGGTACCGTAGAAATTCGGTGCAACGTCGGTGACGAAGCCCTGGCCATCGGTCGAAGGATTCGCCCACGTTCCGCTCAGTCCACGCTGATTGAGATTCACCGCGACGACTTGCGGCACATTCCATTGCGCCACCAGATTGCCGACGTCCATTGAACCCAGGCCGGTCGCGCGGTCGTAGCCGGTTTCAACGGTGAAGCCCGGCAGTCCGCCGGCAATGCCGTCCGCTCCCGGCGTGCTGTTGTTGCACAGGCTTGGAACCGTGAGCGAGCAATCGGCGACGCCGCTGCTCGCAAACGTCACGTCATGAAAAACATGGTTGGCAGGATTGGCCGCCAGTGCATACAGGCGCGGATTGAGATTGCCTTGCGGCGCGCCGATTTTCTGGTTGAGCAGGGCCGCGACACCGGCCATGCTCGGCGCCGACGCCGAGGTTCCGCTGGAGACAATGAAACTGAAACTTCCGGCGGACACGGCGCAGGAACCCTTCTGCGCGGCGACACACGTGAAATAGCCATCGTGCCGCGAAGCGGTGAAGGATACATCCGGCGTGTAGCGTCCCTGGTTGCCAGGAACGCCGACACCTGCTTGCCACGTCGGTTTGGCGATATAGAGGCTGACACCACCACCGGTCGAGCTCAAATGCGGCACCCCGCTATCGCTCAGCGGCTCGTTCCATGCGCCTTCGGGTATGTAGCCGAGCGCGGACAGATAATTCGAACCATTGTTGCCCGCCCAGTACAGCGCAGGCTGCGCCGTGTCGGCAAACTCGGTGCCGCCAACGCAGCTCACCGCGCCCGACGAACACAGCGCGTTGGTGCCGGGTGATTGCGAGACAGGAGGCGCCTCCGTCTGGTCGGCACAACCGGCGGCACCACTGTCGCCGGAAGCGACGAATACGGAGATGCCTTCCGCCGCTGCCTGCGTGAAAAGTTCATCGATCGATCGCACCACCGCCATGCCGTTGTCTGCTTCGCAACTGAGGTAGCTGATACTGAGCACGTGCGCGGGCAATGGCGTTGTATCGATCGCATATTCGATCGCGAGCTGAATGCCGTTCGAGGTGTCGGAGTCCTTCGCGACGATCAGGGCGATAGCAGCGCCCGGTGCCACGCTGCCCGCGCGCTGCACGTCGAGCGTAGCCTCGAACTGGTCGCTCAGCGCGTCGTCCGGAGTCGTGCAACTCGGCGTGCCGGTGTCGCTGCAGGTGGACGCAGGGGGCCCCGGATCGATGCCGTCGGGCGGCACGATCACGTTTGCCGGCCGCGCGGGCAAGCCGTTCAGCGACTGGAAGTTTGCGATATCCGGGTCGTAGATGCGTGAACGACCGACGATCGCGATGGTCTGGCCAGCGCCGTCGATCCCTTGCAGGTTCGCGGCGTTGAGGTTGTAGATCTTGGCGAAGTCGGCGGGAAACACGAAATGTTCGCAATCGCTGCCGGTGCAATGGGTGCCCGCCGGTTGCGGCGACGTTGCCCCGATCGAACGCGACTGGGGCGCGCTCGCATGGTGCGCCGGCTTGAATTTCATCGAGTGCAGTCCGCTCACCGACTGCACGGCGGAAGCGAAGGCAACGGGAATGGTTGCGTCCATGGTATTGGCGATGCGCTTTTCCGCGCCTGTTCCGAAGTAATGCAGTTCGGTAGCAAACGCCGTCGCCACATTCTTCGCGTTGCCGCTGAAACCGACCCGCATGCGGCTATTGCTGACACCATCGACGTGCAGGCCCTGCGCGCTCAGCCAGGCGCGGATGCTGTCGATGTCGTGTTGCGAGGCGCCAAAGCGTTCACCGATTTCGTTCGAGGTCAGCCAATGCTGGTAGTTCGCGGACGTCGGATCCTTCTGCTCGCTGACAAACGTCTCCCAGGCTTGTTGGCGTTCGGGCGTGCGTCGCAGGGTAAGGCTCATGTGGTCGAGCGGGAGATATTCCGCCACTGGTCCGCGATCGTTTTCGACGCTGGCCCAGCGCAAGCGCTGATCGACGATAGCGATGCGCTTGGCGTTGTCGACCGTCCCGACGACGGCGTCCCGTTCGGTGGCGCTCGCTGTTGCGGTCAATAGCAGACCCAGTGCGAAGAGTGCTGATGTCAGCGGGCGGGCACGCCGCTGCGCGGCAGCCGTGAAGAGCGGGGTTGCGGACGGGTGCAGTCCATTCATGGATCGGCCTTGTTGCGTTTGGAGGTATTCGCGCTCGCGTCGAGCGCTGGCACGAATGGCGATCGACAACCTCAGCGGCGATCGAAAGCGCAACGTAGCAGTGCGCGCGCCGATTTGGAACCGAGCGCGGGCTAGCCATTCAGATTGAGGGCTTTGTCAGTCGTTGACGGGTGCTGCGAGTGCGCGCAGGCGATCCACGGCAGCGGCGACCTGCTGCGGCTCGAACACCGGCGGCGAGCACGCGTTGCCGGTGCAAACGAACGCGGCAGGCCGCGCGAGCTTCGGGTAGGTGACGTCGGGATTTGGCAGCGGGCCTTCGCGCGGATCCCACCAGTCGATGCGGCGATACAACGCAGGGTACTCAAGTGCGGCTGCATGCAATGCCTGAGCACGTGCGTCTTCGCGCGCGCCGACGACCGCCACATGCAGCGGCTCGGCTGACATCTCGTGGTCGACCAGAAGCAGCCCGGGCATGAAACTCTTCGGATGCGCATTCGCCCACGCCAGCGCATAGCGTGCGGCGTGCTCGCTCATGTGCTGGTAACGCGGATTGGCCGTGGTGCGCCAGGCCAGATTCGCGATGCGCGCGAGGGCGACATTGTCGTCTTCGTTGCGCAGGGGTTCGGCGAGTGCGCCCGTGTCATCCTTCGAGGGCGGTGCGCTCTGGTAGCCGGCATCGCGCGTGCGGAAATAGGCGTCGATGAAGGTCAACGTGGTTTCCGCCCGCGTCAGCCATGTTCGTTCGCCGGTCGATCGATACAGCGTCAGCAACGCGTTCGCCATTGCCATGTTGTCGGCGAGATATGGCCCTGCGGCATCTTTTTCGTCGTGCCTGAAGCCCCCGCGCAGAGCACGATGAGCGACGACCCAGTGCGCCGTCCGCGTCGCGCGCTCGAGCGCATCCGTGTCGCCAAGGCTGTCATGCACCTGGCAAAGCGCTGCAATGGCCCACGCGTTTTCGCGCGTGTACTGGTGACGGTCGATAGCCGGCAGTCCGCGCGCGCGTCGCGCGGTATCCTCGAGCGCATAGTAGACATGGCCATCGACGGTGCTGCTGAGATCGGCGTCCTGGCTGACGTAGAACGCGCCGTCGGGAGCGAGCAGAAAACCCGTCATGTAGCGCTGGATTGCCTGCGCGGCGTGCAGGTATTTCGGTTCTTTCCAGGTCGCATAGGCGAGGGCGTACAGACGCATGTCATTGGCCTGGAACGACATGATCTTCTCGAAATGCGGCCGCCCCCAGCCGGGCCCGATCGAGTACTGGTAGACGCCACCCCAGACCGGATCGATGAGTGCGAGATTTCCGTCGAGGGTCTGGCGCGCCATGTGCTCGGCCTGCTTGTCTCCGTCGCCCGCAAGTTCGATCGCAAGTTCGACCGAAGCCGCGTCGATGTAGCGCTGCGTGTCGCCCCAGTCGCCGTGTTCGGCGTCGTAGAACGAGACGTAGTCGGCGAGTCGCGCCTTGCGTTGATCCGTCGTCAACGTCGCGGTCGTCGTTGCAACGACGGGCACCGAGATCGCGGACGCTCGCGGGGTCGGATCGTCGACGATGGCTTTGAGCAGGTCGATCATCGCCGGCGCTTCAATGTAGCCGCGGTGCTTGTACAGCTCGCGACCATCGGGCGAGAACACGATCGTTGCCGGCCAGCCCCAGTCGCCGTAGCGCGCCGCGAAATCCGGATGCGCGTCCTGGTCGAGCTTGAGCACGACGTAGTTCTTGGCGAGCACGTCCTGCACGCCCTTGTTGGCGTACGTCTCGCGATCCATCACATGGCACCAGTGGCACCACACGGCTTCGAGATCGAGGATGACGTAGCGATGCTCGCGCCGAGCCCGCGCGAAGGCCTCGGTACTCGAAGTCGCCGACACCGGCGCGGCGCCGGCCGTTGTGGCCTCGAGGCAGGACAGGGCAAGCAGGAGCAACTGCAACATCTGGCGCATTTCGGGCTCTCGATACGTGGCGCAGGGGACACTAGTTACATACGCGGTGCGATCGGCATTGGATGCAATGGCGCGCCGTCGTGCGCAAACGGACCCGCACCCGCTACCATCGGCCGCTCAGCGAAGGGGACGTCGATGAACGATGCCGTTGCAACGCCGCATGCGCAGGGTTTCCGCTACTACGACCTGCTGGTCGGCGGCATGGTGGCCGTATTGCTGTGCTCGAACCTGATCGGACCGGCCAAGGTCTGCACGATCAGCCTGCCCGTGCTGGGCGCGCTCAGCTTCGGCGCCGGCAATCTGTTCTTTCCGGTCAGCTACATCTTCGATGACGTACTGACCGAGGTCTACGGTTACGCGCGCGCACGCCGCGCGATCTGGGCCGGTTTCGGTGGCCTGCTGTTCGCGAGCTTCATGACGTTCGCGATCCTCAACATGCCGCCGAGCCCGAGCGAGCCGTTCAACACGAAGCTGCAACCGGCGCTGGAAGTCGTGTTCGGCGGGACCTGGCGCATCGTCGCGGCATCGATGGTTGCGTACTGGCTCGGCGACTTCGCCAATTCCTTCGTGATGGCGAAGATGAAGATTTGGACCAGGGGGCGCTGGCTGTGGACGCGCACGATCGGATCGACGGTTGTCGGCGAAGGTCTCGACAGCGTGACGTTCTATCCGATCGCGTTCGCCGGCATCTGGGAAGGCGAGACCTTGTTCAAGGTCATCGTGTTCAACTGGACCATGAAGGTGTTCGTCGAAGTCGTGTTCACGCCGGTCACCTATGCCGTGGTCGGCTTCCTCAAGCGCCGCGAAGGCGTCGATGTGTACGACAGCGACACCCATTTCACGCCTTTCAGTCTGCGCGATGAAGGCGACCTGCGCAGCCTGCGCTGATATCCATCGAAGGAGATCGCACCATGAAATCGTCGATGTTTTGTTGTGCACCAATGTTGATTGCGTTGCTCGGAATTGCATGCGCGACGACGTCCACGAACGCGGCGGAAGCAGGCAAGGCGAGCGCCGCGCCGACGACCGAGTACTACCCGATGGCGCATCCGCCAGCGGGCATGACCCCGCCGTTCTCCGAGGCGGTTCGCGTTGGCGACATGTTGTATCTGTCCGGAGAAATCGGCATCGACAAAGGCAAGCTCGTCGAAGGCGGCATCGCCGCGGAGACGAAGCAGGTAATGGACAACATCGGTGCGAACCTCGCTCGCCACGGTTCATCGTTCGATCGCGTGATCCAGTGCACGGTCGCGCTTGCCGACATCAAGGACTGGCCCGCCTTCAACGAGATTTATCGCGGCTATTTCACGAAACACTTCCCGGCGCGCATGGCGTATGCGACCGGCGGCCTTGCGCTCGGAGCGCGCGTGGAAGTGCAATGCAATGCCACGACGGCAGCAAACGCGCGCTGATGTGTGGAGCGGCATTGCTCTGAAGTCCTCCCCCTCAAGAGGAGGATTCAGGTGGGGACGGTGTCGTTCGTTGCAGAGATCGCGCGAACCATCTGCATCCAACGTTTCCCTCGAAGGGGAGGCCTGAACGCCGCTATCGATGTGGGAGCGGCTTCAGCCGCGATGCTCTCCAGCGCACGCAAACCCTCGCCACCGACCTAACCCTTGAAGATGACGGCTTGAACGTGGGCCTACACGTTTGCATTCACCTGCCTGAGCGCATCCCGTTTACGCAATTCATTGCGCAGAAGCCACAGGCTGAGCAAAGCCTGGCAGGTCACCGTCGCGACCGACAGATACCACACCTGCTTCAATTCAAAGCCTGGCCGGGTCGACAGCACGAATACGGGCAATGCGAACGTGACCAGGCGCGTCGCGCTCGAATACAGCGGCGGCATCGTATTGCCGAGCGCCTGGAACATGCCCGAGCAACTGAAGATGAGGCCCTGTGCAACGAAATTCCACGAAATGATGCGCAGATAGTCAGCGCCAACTGCAATCACTGCGGCGTCGGTGGTGAATCCATGCACCAGCCATTCGGGCTTCCACTGACAGAGCAAGGTCAGCACCAGCATGATCGCGCTGCCGAGGATGGCCGCGCTGCGAAAGGTCTCCCGCACGCGCGGAAGGTGTCCCGCACCGAAGTTCTGTCCTGCCAATGGAGCGACCGCAAACGCGACGGCCATTGCCGGCAGGAAGATCGCCTGCATCACGCGCGAGCCGACGCCGAACCCGGCCTGTGCTTCGGCACCGAACGGTCGGATCACCAGATAGATGACACCGAGGAACACGAAGAGGACCGCGAACTCGCCGCCTGGCGGCAGGCCGATGCGCAAGATGCGTTTCCAGGTCGGCACATGCAGGCGAAACTGCGCAGGGTCATAGCGCACGTATTTTTCGAGGCGCACGAAATAGAACGCCATCATCACCACGCCGACGGCGATCGAAATGGAACTGGCGAGTCCCGCGCCAGCGACACCGAATGGATGGCCAGTGAGCCAGCCCGCGATGAAGATTGGCGCGAGCAGGGCGTTCAGCAGCACCGTCAACACCTGCACGATCATGCCGGGCTTGGCGAGACCAGTGCCGCGCAACGCCGAGCCCATCGCAATAAGCGCGAACTGCAGCGCCATGCCTGGCAGGAACCAGTGCAGGTAGGTCGTGCCGGCAGCACTGGTTGCGACGTCGGCGCCGAGCGCGCGCGTGTAGGCGCCAGCCACCAGATAGCCGAACACCAGGGTCAGCGCCATGCAGGCGATCGCGATCAACAGGCTCTGGTTGAAGACAAGGTTGGCATCCGGCTGATCCTTGCGACCGACCGCCTGCGCGATGAGCGCCATCGTGCCGACGCCGAGTACCTGGGTCAGCGCCATGATGATGAACTGCAGGTTGCCGGCGGTGCTGACCCCTGCGATCGCGGCATCGCCAAGCTGCGCAACGAAGTAAAGATCAATCAGCACGTACAAGGTCTGGAACAGCATGCCGATTGCGATCGGCGCAGCCAGACGCATGAGATGGCTTGAAATCGAACCCTGGGTGAGGTCCTGCATGGTGGAAGTCCCTGTTGGTCGACGCGATGGCGGATTCTGCCGTACGCATGCACACGTGTCTTGTGGATTTACGTAGTCGGCGACGCCGGAATAGCCACCTGCGCGTCAGGCACGCCTGCCTCTAGCTGCGACGACCCGACACCACCGGTACGTGCCAGACCACGTAGGCGGGTGGTGTTTCGACTGCCGCGATCATCGCGTCAAAATCCGCGCGCACATCGCATGGGTCGCGTCCGCTTGCCTCGGCGAGTGGCTCGACATAGCCGTCCCGCCACGCGATGAGGATACCGGCGAATGTCGTGCGCGGAACGCGCAGCGTATCGACGACCACATAGTCCACCGCAAGATTCGTGTAGCCACGTTGTTCCAGCAAGGCGGGCGAGTGGCGCCCTATGCGTCCGTCGCAGCCGATGCTTTCGAGGTAGGGCAGCACGGTGTCGACCCAGAATCGATCGGGATCGCGCGCGCCGCGCGGCATGCGCAGCATCGCGTAGTCTTCGGACAGCAGGTGCAGCCAGCCACCACGTTTGAGCACGCGGCAGATTTCATCGAGCACGCGCGAAAAATCCGGCACCGCCTGCGACATGTGGCGACAGACCACAAGATCAAACGTCTGCTCCGCGTACGTCAGCGCAAACGCATCGCCGACTTCGTACTGCACACGCTCGCCGAACGCGGCGTTGTCGCGCCGCGCGATCGCAAGATTGCCATCGAGGATGTCGACGCCGATGACCTCGGCTTGCGCATAGCGTTCGGCCAGTCGCCGCGTGATCTCGCCCGTGCCGCAACCAAGGTCGAGGATGCGCAACCGACCGGACAAATCATAGCGATCGAACAACACACGCTCCTGCGGCCAGATCGCCTGCGCCTGGAACGTGAGCGTGCGCGCCATTGACTCGTCGCCCATCTGGGTGGCTTGCGGATTGTGGTCGGCGCTCATGGAATCCCGCTGATGGGTGGAGGCGGCGCGATGATACGCGCGGCGACCTTCGGAATTCGCAAGCCCGCCCCCATGTCTTGCCGAGCAATCCATTCGAGGCAATCCATGATCCACTTTTCCGTGCTCGATCTTGCGCCCGTTTGCAGCGGCAGCGATGCGGCGCAGACGTTCCGAAACACGCTCGATTTGGCCCGTCACGTCGAGCGCCTCGGCTATCGGCGCTACTGGCTCGCCGAGCACCACAACATGCCCGGCATCGCGAGTGCGGCGACCGCCGTGCTGATTGGGCACGTCGCCGGTGGAACTTCAACGATTCGCGTCGGCTCGGGTGGAGTGATGCTGCCCAATCACGCGCCGCTGCAGGTGGCCGAGCAGTTCGGCACGCTCGCATCGCTCTACCCGGGACGTATCGATCTTGGTCTCGGTCGCGCGCCCGGTACGGATCAAGCGACAGCGCGTGCGCTGCGTCGCTACTTCGATGGTGCCGAAGCGTTTCCGAACGACGTGATCGAACTGCTCGGCTACTTCGAACCGGCACAGCCAGACCAGCCTGTGCGTGCGGTGCCCGGCGCAGGGATCGACGTTCCCGTCTGGCTGCTCGGATCTAGCCTGTTCAGTGCGCGACTCGCTGCTGCGCTGGGCCTTCCCTTCGCATTCGCCTCGCATTTCGCGCCGGATGCGATGACGCAGGCACTCGAGATCTATCGGCGCGAATTTCGCGCCTCGGCGAGATTGCAGGCGCCGTACGCGATGCTTGCGCTGAACGTCGTCGCCGCAGAAACCGGTGAAGAGGCACGTCGGCTGTTCACGACCTTGCAGCAGAGCTTCGTCAACCTGCGCCGCGGCAAGCTGGGTCTGGTGCCGCCGCCGATCGACGACATCGAAACCTATTGGTCCGAAACCGAGAAAACGGGCGTCGAGCAGGCGCTTGCGTGTGCGGTGGTCGGCGATCCGGTGACCGTCAAGGGCGGCATCGAGAAATTCATCGCGCGGCATCGGCCGGACGAGATCATGCTGACCGCCAACATTTTCGATCACGCGGCTCGTTTGCGTTCGTTCGAGATCGCCGCGTCACCGTTCCACTAGAGGCGCGTGCGAAGGCGTCTCACGTAGAGGATGAAATACCCACGATCCAGTCGTCCTCGACCCAATGCCGCAGCAGTGATGCTGCGCGCATCGCGACGGCATCGACGGGATGCCATTCGAGCAACGCTTCGCAGATTTCGGTGAAAGTGCCGGCGCGATCGACGACATCGAGCGCAGCTGCCTCGTCATCCTCGAGCCGACGTTGACGCACGCCGATACCTTTGCGCCAGATGATCCATGGCTGCGGCGGTTCGAGCATCGCCAGCGCAGGACTTGCTTCGCCAAGATCCATTGCGCGCCGGATCGCGCCGACGTTCCAGTGCAGCTTCATGCGCCGCAGTGATTGGCCGAGCGTCAATCGTAATACGGGCCATTCCTCGGCGGGCACCGCACCCAAGTAGTCGGCCTCGATGCAGGGCTCGGTTTGCGCATCGAAGGCAAGCCCAAGGTTCCATTCGAACGCCGCCATCTCCGCGAGGGCCGGCTGCGTCGACCAGCGCGCATCGTTACGCAGGAAATCAGCAAGCGCGCCGCCGTACCAGCGTACGTTGGCGTGCCGCGAAGGCACCGCGTCGATATATGCACTGGCGATTTCCTCAAACCCATCCGGGGTCGACAGCGACAACAGGCTGGGGAAATCGTTGCGCAACACTTCTTTCAAGCGCGCGCGATACGCGTGCGCATACACATTCAGGCGTTCGTCGACGCCCGCGGCGGCTGTAGCGACAACGGTGGAGGCAATGCCGGTGTCGACGTCCGGGCGCAGCAGGAATGCCTGCATGCGGCGCTGGGTCGCTGCGAGCGATGTCACGCCGCTACCCGCAGGATCGGTGCGGCGAGCGAACGAGCATGATCGAGTTCCGCCATCAGTGTCGCCAGCGGCGGAATGTGGTCGTCGCGTTCGATCATCGTCGAGACGTCGCCGAAGCGGCGCAGTGCGTCTTCATACAGCGACCAGACCGGATCGACGACAGGCGCGTCGTGCGTATCGATGATCAAGCCGCCTTCAGGTGAATGACCGGCGAGGTGGAACTGCTGCACGCGTTCGACAGGCATGCCCGCGAGAAATTCGCGTGGATCGAAACCATGGTTGCTGCCGCTCACAAAAATATTGTTGATGTCGAGCAGGATCAGGCAGTCGGCGCGCCGCGCAACTTCGGCGAGAAATTCCCACTCGGTCAACTGTGCATCGTGGAATTCGACATAGCTGGAGACATTTTCCAGCAGGATGCGGCGCCCGAGTGTGTCCTGCACCTGCCCAACCCGCGCGCACACGTGCGCAAGCGCCTCTTCCGTATACGGCAAGGGCATGAGGTCATGCAGGTTGGTGCCGTCGATGCCGGTCCAGCACAGGTGGTCGGAAATCCACGCGGGCTGCACGTTCGCAGCGAGCTGTTTGAGTTGCCTGAGATAGCTCGGGTCGAGCGGGTCGCTGCTGCCGATGGAGAGCGAGACCCCGTGCATCACGAGCGGATAGCGCTCGCGGAAGCGGGCGAGGTAGTGCATCGGGCGTCCGCCCGGAATCATGTAGTTTTCAGACAGGATTTCCAGCCAGTCGACCGCTGGCTGGTTGGCGAGGATTTCTTCGTAGTGTTCCACGCGCAGGCCCAGCCCGAAGCCGAGCGCGGGATAACGTGGATTGGCGGCGTTGCTGGAAATCATGGAATCCCTGCAAGAACCCGCAGCCCCGCCGATTCGCGGCGAGGGCTGCAGGCGTGATGCTGACTTATTCTTTCGCCTTCGCAGCTTCCTGCGCCGTCTTGCACGCTGCATCGTCTTTCTGCATCGTGAAAGCCTGGCCCTTGCAGGCATTCTGGCCCTTGCAGGCGTTTGCCGACGACTTGCACGCGCCGTGACCCTTGCAGGACGAGGAATTTTCGCACTTCACCTGGGCCGAGTCGCCTGCGGCGAATGCCGTGCCGAAGCTGGCCATCGTGAAAAGGCCGGCGACGGCGGTGGCAAGCGCGATACCTGTCAGTTTCGAAACGTTCTTTTCCATGTCGTACTCCGTTGCTGGGTGATGGATATGTGTCGCGCCGTTTGCTCGAGCTGTTGATCCGATCACGGCGCGTGCTCGATCGGCGACATCAAGGAACGGGGGCTGGGCGGAATTCTTTCATTCGATCGTGCGCACTCGTTCGCTGGGGCCGATGCAGCGGCCAATTGCGCCAAACCTGGGCTGTCCGCCATGGCGCGCCGCGGCTTTCGAGAAAAGAGCGAGCCTGCAGCGCGAACGCCACCTGAACGCGGTATCCATCGAGCACTTCAAGCCGTCGTCGGCGCGGTGGGCCGCGGCATGCGTCCCCGTCTTCGGCTACAATGCGCGCCCCCGCAATACCGGCAACCTCATGATCGCCTTCCGAAATTTCGCCTTGCGTCGCGGCGAACGCCTGCTGCTGTCCGACATCGACCTGACCCTGCACGCAGGTTCGAAGGTCGGTGTGGTCGGGCGCAACGGCTGCGGCAAGACGAGCCTGTTCGCCGCGGTGATGGGCGAAGTCGAACCCGACAAGGGCGATCTCGATCTGCCCAATCGCCTGCGCATCGCGAGCGTGGCCCAGGAAACGCCGTCGTTGCCCGATGCGGCGATCGACTTCGTGGTTTCCGGCGATGCCCAGGTGCACGCCGTGCTGGTCGCCGAGGCGGCCGCGACAGCGGCTGAAGACTGGGACGCGGTTGCGGTGGCGCACCAGAAGCTCGCCGACATCAATGGCTACGACGCCACGGCGCGAGCGGGCCGTTTGTTGCATGGCCTCGGTTTTCGTGCCGCAACACATCAGATGGCGGTGTCGGAATTCTCCGGCGGCTGGCGCGTTCGCCTGAATCTTGCGCGTGCGCTGATGACGCCGTCGGACCTGCTGCTGCTCGACGAACCGACCAACCATCTCGACCTCGACGCCGTGTTGTGGCTCGAACAATGGTTGCAGAAATATCCCGGCATGCTGCTGATGATTTCGCACGATCGCGAATTCCTCGATGGGCTGTGCACGCATACGCTGCATCTGAACGATCAGCGCGCGAAACTCTACAACGGCGACTACACGAGCTTCGAGCACCAGCGCTCCGAGTACCTGCGCCTACAGCAGATCGCGCACGAGAAGGAACAAGCCGAGCGCGCGCACCTGCAATCGTTCATCGATCGCTTCAAGGCGTCCGCGGCGAAGGCGAAGCAGGCACAGTCGCGCGTCAAGCGTCTGGCCAAGCTTGCCGGTACCGAAGCCGTGCGTGCCGAACGGCAGATCCACATCAATTTCGCCGAGCCGCTCAAGATTCCGCATTCGCTGCTGCGCCTCAATCATGTGGATGCCGGTTACACGCTGCGTGCATCCGCGCATGCGGGGCCGTCCGATCACGCCGTTGTAGAGGATCACGGCCACGCGGTAATTCTCGAGAATGTGCGGTTCGGCCTTGAAGCGGGAGATCGTATCGGCCTGCTCGGTCCGAACGGTGCCGGCAAGTCGACCCTGGTGAAAACCCTCGTCGGCGAACTGCCATTGCTTGCGGGCGAGCGCACCGCTCATCCGGACATGGTGCTCGGCTACTTCGCACAGCACACGGTTGAATCGCTGCACGAAGGCCAGACACCGATCGATCATCTGCGCGAGATCGCGCCGGGCGGGTCGATCCAGGATTTCCGCGACTTCCTCGGCCGCTGGAATTTCGCCGGCGATCGCGCGTTCGAAGTCATCGACGGTTTCTCCGGTGGCGAGCGCGCGCGTCTCGCGCTCGCGCTGATCGCGTGGCGCAAGCCGAACGTACTGCTGCTCGACGAACCGACCAACCATCTCGATCTGGAAATGCGCGAAGCGCTCGCCGAAGCGCTCAGCATCTTCGAGGGCGCGATCGTGCTGGTTTCCCATGATCGCCATCTGACCGGCCTGGTCTGTGAAACCTTCTGGCGCGTGGCCGACGGCAAGGTCGAGGAGTTCAAGGGCGACCTCGACGAGTACGCCGCCTGGCTGCGTTCTCGCAGCAGCGGCTCCGGCGACCAGGGCAAGGGCAAGCGCGCGGCGGCCTGATCAATCCAGCCGGCCTGACCCCGTTCGGTCATCCCCTGCGTTGCAATAGCTCGTGGTGAATCGGCGCAGTCGCGCCGCCACGAACTGGAGAGTCCGCGATGGCCTGTTTCCCGAAGATCGACCAACCCTGTCCGCTCGGCATCGACGAACAGAAGCGCATCGCC
>JBDSXV010000084.1:0-4153 GCA_039926025.1 Dokdonella sp. | reverse complement strand
AGCAGCAATCGGTCAGCATCGCCGGTGGCATCGTGCTGTTCATCATCGGCTTGCGCATGATCTTTCCACCGAAGGACGGCATTTTCGGCGACGATGGAAATGCCGAACCGTTCATCGTGCCGATGGCGATACCGGGCGTCGCCGGTCCTTCGGCGATGGCGGCGGTGATGTTGATTGCGAACAGCAATCCGGGCCGGACGGTTGACTGGAGCGTGGCGTTGTTCGTTGCCTGGTTCGCCACAGCCTTGATCCTGCTTTCGGCGACCTATCTTTTCCGCTGGCTTGGTGAAAGCGTGCTCACCGCGATCGAACGATTGACCGGCATGCTGCTGGTCGCATTGTCGGTGCAGATGTTCCTCGACGGTGTCGTCGCCTACATCAAGCTCGCCGGGTTGTCCTGACCGGCTTGCTCGCCTGCCTGCTTCCTGAATCCTTGCCTGCATAGAAGTAAACTGCGCACTCCGATGTCGCCCCATGCCTCAAGAAGGCGGCCGGACACACGATTTGTAACAAGCGCGCGCTAGTTTGCCTGCGCCATCATCCGAGGTGCGCCTTGATCAGCGTCGAACGCAGCTTCTATGAACGATTCCCGCGCCTTGCCGCAGGGAAGGCACGCAGTCTTGCGCAGCCTGTGGTCGGTTTGCTGCGCCGGATCGCCTGTGAAGAGCAGATCAACGCCGTTCTCGCCTACGCCGGATCGAGCACGGGTTTCGATTTCGTGGAGCGGGTTCTCGAATACCTAAAGATCAGCTACAGCGTTGCCAATACCGATCGCGAAAATATTCCGGTCGAAGGCCGTGTCGTGATCGTTGCGAACCATCCGCTGGGTGCACTCGATGCGCTGGCCTTGATCAACCTGGTCGGTTCCGTCCGGCGCGACGTGAAGGTGCTCGCCAATGACGTGCTCATGAAGCTGGAGCCGCTTGCGCCATTGTTGCTTCCCTTGCCGGTATTCGGCAGCGGCAGCGCGTTGGGTGGCGCACGCGAGGCGTATCGCGCGCTTGCGCGTGACGAGGCGGTGATCGTGTTCCCGGCTGGCGAGGTGTCGCGCATGCGCCCGCAGGGCGTGCGCGATACGACGTGGTCGGCCGGCTTCGCGCGACTTGCCATGAAGACCGACGCGCCGGTGCTGCCGGTACACATCGCAGCGCAGAATTCACCGATGTTCTACGGCGTGTCGATGCTCGCCAAGCCGCTGTCGTCGTTGCTCCTGGCGCGCGAAATTTTCGGTGCCGAAAGTGCGCGCATTGGATTCCAGGTGGGCGAAATCATTTCGACCGCCGCGTTGACGAGCGCAACCACCAGGCTGGAGCAGATTGCACAAGACATGCGCCAGCATGTCTATCGCCTTTCGCGCCGGCGTCCGACGGTGTTCCCGACCTCGGCAGCAGTAGCGCATCCGGAATCGCCGCTGCGCGTGCGCAACGCGTTGCGCGAGGCACAGGTGCTTGGCCAGACGAATGACGGAAAGCGCATCCTGCTGCTCGATGCACAGGCGGATTGCCCCGCGCTGCGCGAGATCGGGCGCCTGCGCGAACTGGCGTTCCGCCGTGTCGGCGAGGGCACAGGTGCGCGGCGTGATCTCGATCGTTACGACAGCTACTATCGGCATCTGGTGTTGTGGGACGAGAACGCGCTAGCCATCGTCGGTGCTTACCGACTGGGTGAAGCTGGTCCGATCCTGCAGGATCGCGGTCTCGGTGGGCTGTATTCAGCCAGCCTGTTCGACTACGCGCCGAGCGCGCATGCCTTCCTGCCCGAAGCGGTCGAGCTCGGCCGCAGTTTCGTGCAGCCTGCCTACTGGGGGTCGCGCAGCCTCGACTACCTTTGGCAGGGTATCGGCGCATACCTGCGCAACCAGCCGCATGTGCGTTACGTGATCGGCCCAGTCAGTCTCAGCGCGACCTTGCCGGCCGAGGCGCGCGAATGGATCGTGCATTACCACCGGCACTATTTCTGCGACGACGACCAGCTTGCCCATGCGCGCAATCCGTTTGTCATCTCGGCCGCGGTCGAGATAGCCGCAGGGGCCGCCTGGAGCGGTCGTTCGATTGGCGAGGGGCTGACGCTCCTGCGTGAGCGCCTGACGGCGCTCGGCGCACAGTTGCCGGTGCTTTATCGCCAGTACGCCGACCTGTGCGAGCCCGCCGGCGTACGTTTTCTCGATTTCGGCGTCGATCCCGCCTTTGGCGGCTGCGTGGATGGTCTGGTCCGGCTCGATCTGCACCAGTTGCGGCCGGTCAAGCGCGCTCGATACGTTGACAACGCCCGTTCAGCGTGAAGTGGCAACCCGCCTTGTGACGCGAAGTTACAAATTCGTCATATTCTCGGGTTAAACTGTCGTTAACCTTTTCGGGACCCCGGTCGCTCGCAGCGCGGACTCTGGAACGGTCTGTACAACCAAACCGTCGTCGGAATCGCCCATCGTACTGGGGCGCTGCCGGCGTTTTGCGGTTTGTGTATTCGAAAATCCAACGAACATGGGACAAGGGCGACGCAATGAACAAGCAACTTCGCATGCGGCTGCTGCCGTGGGTCATCGGTTCTTTTTTTGCGGTTTCGGCCGCGTACGCACAGAACACGTCCTCCTCGCTGAGCGGTCGAGTGCTGGATGCGAGCGGGCATCCCGTCGCCGGCGCAACTGTCGAAATCATCCATGTGCCGTCGGGCACGTCGCGCACGGTCGTTGCCGATGCGAACGGTCGCTACGGCGCGCAGGGTCTGCGCGTCGGTGGACCGTTCGAAATCAAGGCTTCGGGCGAGCATGGCGAGAACGCCGATCAGCCTGACGTGTATCTCAAGCTGGCCGAGGAAACCACGCTCAACCTGACCGTTGCAGCCTCCAACGCAACGGAGCTGACGGGTATCACCGTCACCGCCGCCGCGCCAGGTGCGACCTTCCAGGCCGACAACAAGGGTCTGAGCAGCAACGTCTCGCAGCGCGAACTGAAAGTGATCCCGAATCCGGGACGCTCGATCCAGGACATCGCGCGCACCGATCCGCACATCACGCTGACCAACGTCGGTCGCGGCGAAATCTCCGCGCTTGGCCAGAACAGCCGCTACAACAACATCACGATCGATGGCGTTCCGACCAATGATTCATTCGGTCTCGAGCCCAACGGTCTGCCGGCGCTGAACCAGCCGCTGTCGTTCGATGCGATCGAGGAATACAACCTCTCGACCGCGAACTTCGACGTCACCAACAAGCGCGCGGTCGGCGCGAACATCAACATCGTGACCAAAGCGGGCACGAACGACTTCCACGGCGACATCTTCGACGCGTACACCAATTCGAAAGATCTCACCAGCGACAAGCCGAGCGACTTCAAGGGTTACAGCGCGAAGAAGACTTTCGGTGCCACGGTCGGCGGTCCGATCATCAAGGACACGCTGTTCTTCTTCCTGAGCTATGAGGAATCGAAGACGCTGGCCCCGGGTCCGACGTACGGACCGATCGGTGCCGGTGCGACCAATACGGTCAACATCAGCCAGGCCGATGTCGACCGCATCACGCAGATTGCGAACGGTTACGGCATGACGCCGGGCGGCCTCGGCGCGTCGAATGCGAACCAGGACAACAAGCTGTATCTGGCCAAGCTCGACTGGAACATCGCCGACGGCCATCGCGCGAGCTTCCGCTACAACAAGACCAAGAGCGACCAGCCGATCATCCAGACGTTCAACGGCAGCACGTTGAGCCTGTCCAGCTACTCGTATGTGCAGAATCGCAATCTCGAAAGCTATGTGCTGAACCTGTACGACGACTGGACCGATTCGTTCTCGACCGAAGCGTCGTTCTCGAGCGGCAAGTACGATGCAGTCTCGCACACGCTGGCGGATCAGCCGCAGGTGCAGGTCTGCATCAACGGTTGCGCGAGCAATTCGCCGTCGGTTTTCCTCGGCACCGACCAGTTCCGCCACTACAACGTCCTCGGTGTCAAAACCTACAACGGTTTCTTCGCCGGCAACTGGTTCATGGGTGACCACACGATCAAGGCCGGCGTCGACTTCCAGCGCGACCAATACTTCAACCTGTTTGGCCGCACCGAATTCGGCGCGTACCAGTTCGCCAGCATCGACAAGTTCGAGTCCGGCGACTGGTCGAGCTTCAGCCTGTATCGCCCGACCAATGGCGACGTCAACAGCGTCG
>JBDSXV010000083.1:0-43968 GCA_039926025.1 Dokdonella sp. | reverse complement strand
ACACCTGCTCTTCCGCGAGCGATACCCCCATGCCGTCGAGCATGCGGGCTTCATTCGATGGCGCGACGGATTTCTTCGGAGCTTGCGGCTTCGCTGACTTTTTCATGTTGCAGCTCTGGGCGAATTCTACGGGTGAACACCCCGTAGCATGCCGCAGCTTTCACGTTGCCGACAGCACGCGCTGCGGAACGCCTGCGAGCGCACGGCCGGCGCTCGCAAAAAAAGGGCGTCGCTCATGCCCCGTTCGACGTGCCCGCAGTTGTCCGGGCCGCGGCGAACATGCTCCGCGCATGCCGCCGCTGCCGATTACGCGGTGTCAGTCGAAGCCGTTGCCAAAGACGCGATCGCTGAACGCCGGACCGCCCTGGAACAGGAGCGCGCCGGTGGATGCCGGTCGATAGCTGCCGAATGCGCCACGCGTCAGCGTGAGCATCCAGCTGTGCGCATCCAGTTTCGTTGCGTGGGAGGAAAAGTCGTACCACTTGATGCTCGCGTCATCACCCGGGGTCGCAGGTCCGTAGAAGCGGAACGACCAACCCGGGCCGAAGCTGAAATTCGGGTACGTCACCTTGACCGTGGTGGCTGCGCAATTGAGGATTTCAAATTGCAGCAGATCGACGTCATAGTGGTACTCGAGGTTTGACGCAATCGGGTCCGGACCATTCGCACTCGCCGACTTCGACTGGACATCCTGGATCTGCGTGCAGCTCGGCCCGGCCTGCAGCGTCACCTGCACGGCGAATTCGTTCGTCGATGTCGATGTGCTTGCAGGCACAAGCGCGGACAGATGCGGCGGTACATAGGTGACGTTGGACTGCAACCTGTCTGGCGTCGCATCGAGGTTCGAGTCGCCGCCGTTCGGCCCCATGTTTTCCTGGATGTCGGAAACGCCGTCGAGGTCAGTGTCGAGGGTCTGCGTGATCTCCCACACGCCAGAGCTCGTGCCCGCGTAGAGCTTGTTGTGGTCGCCCGGATCGAGCGAGAGCGCGAGCGCCGCGTCGGCCGGCAGGCCGATGCTGATCGAGTGCCAGCTCGCGCCGCCGTCGTAGCTTTTGAACACGCCGCCAGGATTGCCGAAAGTTCCGCCGCCAGCCGCGAACAGGATGTTCGGACTGGTCGGATCGACGTACAACGCGCGGATATCAGCTGAAGTTAGGCCTGCGCTCGAATCGGCCCAGTGCGCGCCGCCGTCGGTCGTCTTGTAGACATGGCCGGGAGCACCGCCGCCCGCATTGATGTCGATGACTGAAGCCCACACGGTGGTCGGCGTGGTCGGGCTGATCGCGAGGGTGAGCACGGCGAGCACGGTGGTCGATGGCAAGGGATAGGTTGGCAAGCCGGTGTTCACCGGAATCCAGGTTGCGCCGCTGTCGGTGCTCTTGAAGATGCCACTCTGCAGGGTCGGATGAAGCACGTAGGTCGTATCAAACGTGTCCGATGTACCTGCGTAGAGAATGTTGGGGTTGACCGGATCGATCGCGAGCGGCACGACCAGCATGCTTTCGTAGTCGTTGTAGTTGTTGGCAACGCTGCCCTCGAACGACTGCGGAATTCCGTTGTCACTGTTGAACCAGCTGTTGCCACCATCCGTGCTCTTGAAAATGCGGAACTGGAAGGTGCCCGTGCCGCTGCAGTTGCCGGCGTTGACTTTGCAGCCGTTCGATGTCGCATACACGGTGTGCAGTGCGCTCGTGCAGCTCGGATAGCCGGTGCACGAGTGCGGGTCGAGCACCACGCTGCGGACCGTTCCAACATACGGCGTCGCCGGCGCGGGAAGGTGCAGGGGCAGACCGTTGTCGATGGTCATCCATGTACTGCCGCCGTCACTACTCCTGTAGACGCCGCCATTGCGCGGCGCGATCGAAACCGCCAATTCCGAACGGCCGCCGGCGTATACCACCGTCGTGCCCGGCGTGCCGGTAGCCGTGGTGGGGTCCACGGTGATCGCGCGGATCTGATAGGCACGCAGCCCCGTATTCGAGTTCAGCCAGGAGATACTGCCATCGCTGGCGTCGCTGCCGGCATAGATCCCCGGCGATGGTCGAAACGCGTCTCCGTAACCGGCAAGAATGCGCGGCGGCGATCCGCTCACCGGTACCATTCCGAGCGCGCGCAGGTTGGTCGCGTTGAGTCCGCTGTTGTCGCTGGTCCAGTGCGCACCGCCATCGACACTTCGGAACATGCCCGCTTCCTGTGACGCGATCCACAACGTCGATCCCGACAACGCAACGTGCGACACGGTGGCCACGTCGACACCGTTGGGCGTGAAGCCATTGGCGGCCGTCGCGACATTAGTGAACGAGGCGCCACCATCAGTCGAGCGCTTGAGCCCGAAGTAACCACCCACGAACAAGCTGTTGGCGGCGCTCGCATCGGCCTTGACGGTGGTCGTGTAGGTCGGCGTCGCGGGAATGGGGCTCCAGCTAGCGCCGCTGTCCGCACTGCGGTAGATCACGCTGTCGACGTTGGCGTATATCTCGGCACCATTGCCGAAGCTGATATCGCCGACGGACCCGTAATAGCCCTCGGTTGAGATCGTGCAGATATTCGGTGGTGGCGTCGGACCCGCACAACTCGGGTCGGCCGGGTTGTAGAGATAATTTCCAGCCGCCAGCGTGACCACGCCGGTCCAGTGCAGGCCGCCGTCGGCGCTGTGATAGAGACTGGCGACGTTGGGGCCGGGGCCTGCGTCGTAATACGTGGTGCCGGCGAGCAGGTTATTCGGATTCGCAGGATCGACCGCCACTGTTTGCAGCGATACGCCCGCGGGCAGGATGCTTCCGCCACTGCCGTTGATCGCAGTGAATGTCGCGCCGCTGTCGTTGCTGACGAGCACACCCGATGCATAGGTTGCGAGATAGATGCGCGTGGTGGATGCGGGCGCGTCGGCCACCCGATTGATCTGCGGGATACCTGGCGGGATCGGCGGCAGCACGTAGCCGGTCTGCGACCAGGTCGCAGCACCATCGGTCGTGCGATACAAATGGCCGGTCGAGTCGACCGCATACAGCGTGTTCAACGCATCCGCGTCGCGCACGAGCGGATAGCCATATCCAACAGAGCCGACAATGCCGTCCATGCCAGGCGACCATGTCGAGCCTGCGTCCGTACTCTTGAAAATGCCGGAACGCGTGGACGCGTACAGCGTGAGCGGAGCGGCGGCATCGTTCAGCACATCATAGATGTATCCGCCATTCGGCCCTTGTCCGGACCAGACGCCTACGCCGGCCCCTGCCGTGGCGCAGGTCAGTGCACCCATGCAGCCCATCACCCAATGCATCTTCTTCACAGCAATCCTCCTGGAGTATCTCGAAAAGCACGCCCGCACAGCTGAGGAAGTATCGCAGAGGCGCACTTCATGGACTAAACGCGAAGTCGTGCCAAAAGCGGGTGTCGGTGACGCGAGGCAGTGCGTTTGGATTCTGCGCTTGGACGAGGGACGCTTCCAAGGCGCGACAGCGCCGCCTAAATCGCGAATCGCGCCCCTGCCCTCGGTGGGAATGACGTTGCCATGGATACTTGCAGCGCACCTGCATCTCACACAATTCTGGCAGACCGCACGTTGTTGCTCTGGAGGCCGGACTCTGCACCTTTTCGCGCGCAACTCAGCCATGCGGCAAATAGATCGAGATGGCACGCGAGTCCACCCAAGCGTTGCGACCGGGGCGCGCTGATCCGGAAGTAACCGCCTTCGCGGATGTGATGCACGCCTCGAAACGGCCAGCGTCGATCGTGAACGCTCGTCGGGCGCCTGATCCGGGCGCAGCGAACGGTGGGAGTTTCGACCATGTTGCGCACGAGTCAGCAACCATCCCCCGATCCAGCGCTGCGTCCTGGCGCCATCGGGTCCGTTCGAAAATACGCCGCACATGGATGCGCGATCGCGTGCCTCTCGCTCGCACTGCTGGTATCCGCGGTAGCCAGCAGGTCCGCTGTCGCCCGCAGCGGAGCATGCGGCCTGCCGAATCCGGCTTTCTGCGACACCTTCGATGCACCGGCGGGTACGGGCAATCGCTCGGGCGACTTGAACGGCACGATCTGGGGCGTGTCGCGTCAGCTCGGTCCGATCAATTCGGGCCAGGGCCAATACAACGCTGTCGTGCCGACGCTCATGCATCGCTGCGGACAGGACGTGACCGTGCAACCGCCGAACGACGTGGCGATCTGCAACGGAAGACTCGTCGAAGCGCAGAGCGATCAGCACGGCGTCACCTCGCTCGCCATGTATCCAAAGCAGCCATTCGATATCGCCGGGCGCACCGGCATCATTGCCTTCGATGTCAGCGACGACAGCCACGGCAATCATCGTGCGTGGCCGGAAATCTGGTACACCGACCAGCCGGTGCCGGCGCCGTTCGATCATTTCAGTTCCCTGCAGTCGGTGCCGAGGAACGGATTCGGCGTGCGCTTCGCCGGCTATTGCCCGCCCGATGTGCCCGGTTGTGGCGTGCGCTTCGTCTGCCCTGGCGAGCCCGCCGATGTGCCCGTCGTCACCGTCGATTCCGCCGTCGTCGTCAACAACTACGTCAGCAATGACTCCTTCATGGATGTCGGCACCGGCTCCATCTCGGTGCAGATGGTCGACTGCGTCAAGGCTTCATCCGGCCCGGGCGACATGAATCATTTCGAATTGCACGTCTCGAAAAACAAGATCGATGTGTATGGCACCGATGCTGGCACCACGTCACCGTTGAAGAAAATTGCCGTGATCAGCAACATGGCACTCACCCTGACGCGCGGTCTGATCTGGCTGGAGGACGTGCACTACAACGGCGACAAGGATGGCCCGGACCAGGGCACGCACACGTTCACCTGGGACAATGTCGGCTTCGATGGTCCGCTGCTCGCGCGCGACCTCGCCTTTGATGCGCCGGACCGGCTGACACCTGTCGGCAGCAACTACCCTGATCTCATCAATCTTGGTTGGCCGACATCGACCAACGCGAATGCGCCACTGACACTGATCATTCCTGATGTGTACAACGTGGCGCAGGCGACGGCCGCACTGCTGACGTTCAATTTTTCCACCGATAATCCCACGACGGTGAGCTACCGTTTGAACAATGGCAGCTGGCACGATCAGGCATGGCCGTTTCCGCCCTGCTACATGCAGAACGGTTTCGTTTCCTGTGGTCAGCAAACCATTGGCGTGCCCATTCCGTTGTCTGAAGTGCAAGGTGGCGCAAACACCGTCCAGTTCAGGTCCAGCGACGGCATGGAAGTCTCCAACGTCGATCTGGTGCTGGTGGGCGCCGGTGGCATTCCAAGCGTCGACCTGATTTTCGCCAGCGGATTTGAATGACCGCAACGGTCGAAGGCAGCGGCGCGGTAGTCGCTTGATCGGCAGAGGAGCATGCCGATCGAGCGGTTGCCTGCGCCATCGTGGTACGAGCCGCTCCCACCTTGATGCAATCCGAGAACTCCGACACACACTGACGCGCGCATGTCGCGTGAACGCGGCCGACCTGTCAATACATGCAGGTTTCACGATTGACGCTTGCTGATATACCTCAGGGACGGATGCGGGAGTCGCTCCGGAAAACGGCGTCGGACCGCTTCGCCTTCCGGCGCATTCTTTCAGTCCCTTGTGAGGAGAACGTCATGTTGAATTCCGATCTGGTTGCACGGTGGCGCAGCAATGCCGACGCGGCCAATCCCGCCGGCCCCCTGTTCATCAGCGGCGAATTCGCGGAAGCGGATATCGCCTGTGACACCAACTTCATCACCGCTGGCGTCATCTGCAATTCCGGTCACTGCGGAACCGCGTGCACGGGTTCTGCCGGTCACCAGTGCTGCTGATCAACAGTGACATCTGCTGCAAACGTAGATGATTTCACACCGTCGCTGGGCTGCCTGCTTGCGACCTCTGTCGACAAGCTCGCAGTCCAGCTTGGTTCCATCAGTGAACTGCATCCGCGTGAACGCGCTGTCATCCTCGCGAAGACGCGCGAGTCGCTGCACGCATTCCTGCACGCCAAGCTGACGCGCCTGCTGCTGCTCGAATTGAATGCAGCGCGCGTCACTCAACGTCTGAAGGGCGCAGACGCGTCACGGCGCTGGCGCGAATTTATCGACCTCTCGTCGCAGCGCGAATTCTGGGACGAACTTGGCGAACACTACCCTTCACTGCAGCAGCGCATCGACTGCGCCGTCAGCAATCGTTGCGACGCCTCTCTACTGCTCGCCCAACGCTGGGCAAACGACCGGACAAGCCTCGAACCTCTGTGCGGACGCCCTGCAGGAGAACTGCAGGATCTGAGCTTCGGCGCTGGCGACAGCCATCTCGGAGGGCTCACTGTCGCCCTCGTCCGCTGCGAAGGCGGCCGTATCGTCTACAAGCCACGTTCAATGGCGGTGGACAGCGTATTGCAGGATTTCATAAGCGGTCTTGAGCAAGACCACGGCAGTCCGTTGGGCATTCGCGTGCCGCGAGTGGTCGAAGGGCAGGACCACGGCTGGGCGGAATTCGTCGAACACCGTTACGCGTCGGGCGACGCCGAGCTTCGCGAGTTCTACCGCGGCATCGGCTACTGGCTCGCGATCATGCACCTCCTCGGAGCGAGCGATCTGCACGCGGAGAACCTGATCGCCAACGGCGTGCAACCGGTCGTGGTTGATTGCGAAACCCTGTTCACGCCGAGGATTCCGTTGCCTGCCTCCGGATACGGAAAGGCGCTGGACCGCGCTTCCGAACTGGTGGCTGGAACGGTTCTGAATATCGGCTTGCTGCCGGGTCGCGCGCAGACCCTGGGTTGGCGCGGCATCGACTATTCGGGCATGGGATCGCTGCCGGGGCAGCAACCGATGCTGCCACTTCCGACCATACTCAACGCCGGCACCGACGAGGCCTATCTGGGCACGACGCTGGCCGCAGTACCCGTCGCGCAGAATCACCCAAGTCCACTGCCCGCACTCGCGCAATTCTGGCCTGATGCATTGACCGCCTTCGACCAGATGACGGCGACACTGCGACGACTGGACGCCAGCGGCATCCTGCAGCAGCGGTTGCAGGCGTTCGCCGATTGCCGCATTCGCGTCGTCTTGAGGGCGACCGAGGCGTACGCGGAAATCGGACGCATGCTGTGGCACCCGGTGTCGTTGCACAACGACGCCCAGGCACGTCAGCGTGCTTACGATCTGCTGGCGCGGATGGCGGTCAACGTGATTTCCGCGCCAAGCGACCCGGCCGTCATGAACGCGGAAATCGACGACCTCCTCGTAGGCGACATACCTTTCTTCAGCACGCTCGTGCATCGCGGCCAACTCGATGGACCGCGCGGCACGCTCTGGCTCGAGCCGGACAATCTCGCAGAATCGGCACTGCGTCGCTGGCGTGCATCGGATGCGGCGTTCGAGCGCAATGTGATCCGCGCCGCGATGGTCAGCGCCTACCTCAACGACCGCTGGACATCACACCTGGGTTCGCATTCGCCGCACGTCGTGCGCACGGACAACCTGGAGTCGCGGCGACGTACGCAAGCCGCGTCGATCATGCGCGGACTGGTGGACAACGCGATCCTGGAAACGGATCAGAGCGTGTCCTGGATCGCGCCTGTGCTCAACCCCGCTGGTTGGGCGGTGCAGCCACTGGCGATGGATCTTTACGGCGGCTTGTCGGGCGTTGCGCTTCTTGCAGGCGGCTACCTGCGGGAAGCACAGGCCGGCCGAGCCGACGAGGTGGCGGGCGTCGACACGCTGTTCATCGCCTTGCAGCAAAGCCTGCGCCTGGCGGAATTCAAGAAGCAGGGAAGCAAGGTCAACGACGCCAAACTGCGCCCGCCTCCCCTCGGCGCCTATATCGGACTCGGTTCGCAAATCTGGACCCTGATGGTTCTTGCGCATTGGAACAAGGGGCGCGGCGACGAAGTACAGCGGGCACGCGTGCTCGCCGAAGACATCGTCGGGTCCGCCGCAGCCGACGACATGAATGATCTGTTGACCGGCATCGCGGGCGCCATTCCGCCGCTGCTCGCACTCGCAAAAGCGACACAAGAAGAACGCTTCCTCCATCTGGCCACCGAACTTGGGAACCAGTTGTGCGAACGCGCGAAGCGCAAAGGTCCGCAGGCATTCTGGGTGCACGAGCAACGATGGCCACAGGGAATCGGAGGCTACTCCCACGGCGTCACCGGTGTGGGCTGGGCCCTGGTCAAGCTCGCACGCGCAACCGGATTCGCGCATTTCCACGAAATGGCCGAAGCGGCTTTCGCCTTCGAGGATTCCCTCTATGACGACGACGAGCAAAACTGGATCGACTTGCGCGACCTTGGCGGACCCAAGAGCGCAGCCGTCTGGTGCCACGGCTCCGCGGGTATCGGATTGGCCCATCTCGACCTCGATCCGCAATTCCTCGCGCCGCGCACCCGTCAACTGGTGCGGCGTGCGGCAGCCGTGACCTGGCAAACGGGCATGGGCTGGAATCATTGCCTGTGTCACGGCGACATGAGCGCGTGGGAACTGCTGGACAAGGCGATCGTGCTCGGTGAAGCACCTCAAGGATTGACGCGCGAAGCATTGCTCGCGCAAATCGTCACGAGCATCGAGGACAACGGCCCTTCCTGCGGCTTGACGCGCGAAGTCTTCGTGCCCGGCTTGCTGCCAGGACTTGGCGGCGTCGCGTATCAGCTGCTCAGGGCTCACCCGGCGAGCGACCTGCCATCGGTGCTCACCCTGGGATGCGAGGGTTTTTGACGGCACCCGCCAGCCACGCGGAATTCCACACCCCGTATTGGCGACTCGATGAGAGCGAACAGACGCCCTCCGGGTTTTCCGCGTTGTTGCGTCGCCTCGCCTCAGCCGTGCATCCGGTTGCGCATATCCTCAGACATGCTGCTCCGCGCGCTGCACTCGTCGTTTTCCTGGCCCAGTTGAGTTCCGGCGCCATCACGGCCGCAGGATTGCTGCTGACGACGCGCATTCTCGGCTCGCTGCTTGGCAGTGGCGCAACTCCCACCCGCCTGCAGGCTGCGTTGCCGACACTGCTCGCGCTGGTGGGGATCTACATGGCACGTCTTGCATTGGACGCGGCGACGGCTGTGGCGAAGGCTCACCTCATTCCGAAGGTGCGCCGAGTAGCGGAAGAGGAGTTGTATCGCACCAGCGTGCGCGTCGATCTGATCTCGTTCGACGACCCCGGCTTCTACGATCAGCTCCACCGTGCACGCGATCGCGGTGTCCTGCATATCGAGGGCGCTGTCGTGTCGCTCGTGGACGTGTGCGGCGCGGTGTTCGCGGTTGCCGGCGCAGGCATTGCCTTGCTGCTGCTGCATCCAATGCTGCTTGCGATCCTGCTGCTCGCGCTGATCCCCGAGGGTCTCGCGACGCTCGCTGCCGCGCGCATTCAATATGCGGGAATGCCGCGCACGGTCGCGCTCATGCGGCAGACGCAAATGATGGCCGAGCTGGCGACACAACGTGAATCGGCCGCCGAAATACGCCTCAACCAGGCACAGGACTACGTGCTGGCGGAGTACGCCCGATACGCGACGGCGCTGCAGGATCACATGGTGGGTCTAGGACTCGCGGAAGCGCGCGCCACCATGCTGGGTCGGCTGCTCTCAGGGTTCGGCCTGCTCGCGACTTTCCTTGCACTCGGGGCAATGCTGTATGCGCAATGGGTGAACCTTGCGATTGCAGGAACAGCGGTCATCGCCATCCGCAGCGCGTCTGCGGCACTTGCAAGATTGATGCAGCTCACAAACGACATGGTCCAGAAAGGACTGTACATCAGTGACTATCGCGAGTTCATCGACCGTTCGCAGCAACGCGTGCGTGCGCGAGGCAGCCAGGACGCGCCTGCAAAACCCGGTCGCATCGAGCTGAGCCACGTCAGCTTTCACTATCCCGGAAGTCTGCGGCGCATGGCATTGCGCGATGTCTCGTTTGCGATCGAAGCGGGCCAAACGATTGCGCTGGTCGGTGAAAATGGCTCGGGCAAGACAACCCTCGCGAAACTGATCGCGGGGTTGTACCAACCATCGCACGGCTGCATCGCCTGGGACGGTATCGATCTTGCCGACATCGCGACTCACGAGATCGCAGATCGCGTCTCGATGGTGCCGCAGGAACCGATACGCTGGCCGCGCTCTGCGCGCGAGAACATCCGGCTCGGGCGCCACACACGCCTCGATCCGCACGATGAGGCCCTGCTCCACGCCGCGCGTCAATCACGCGCCATCGACGTGATCGAACGATTGCCGGACGGCTGGGACACCCTGTTGTCGCGGGAATTCTGCGGCGGCCAGGACCTTTCAGGCGGACAGTGGCAGCGCCTCGCTGTGGCTCGCGGACTTTATCGCAACGCGCCGCTGGTGATCTGGGACGAACCGACTGCGTCGCTGGACGCGAAGGCCGAACAGGCCGTGTACGAATCGCTGCGTGCGATGGCGCGCGATCGTACCGTGATCCTGATCACCCATCGCCTTGCCAGCGTCCGCAACGTCGACCGGATATTTTTCCTCGAAAGCGGCGCACTTGTGGAGCAGGGACGGCACCAGGACCTTCTGCAACTTGGCGGACGCTATGCCGGGCTCTATCGCCTGCAGACGCGACTGCACGGTCTGAAAGATAACGACTGAGCTGCGGGACGATGCCGGCGAGCCATGGCTCGATCGATGGCGTGTATCCTCCGCCATCGATCCGATGTCGTCGATCGCCTGCACAGGGGAGATGCCAATGTCCTTGCGAACGCTCGCTACATTGCTTGTCGCAAGCATGATCAGCGGCACCGCCTCTTCGGCATGCCCGCCGGTTTTCCAGTCGAGCGGCGACGCGACCTATTATTCCGCCGACGGATCGGGCGCGTGCTCGTATCCGGTCAACACGTCGGACGCGATGATCGCCGCGATCAACGCTCCACAGTGGAGCGGATCGGCCCATTGCGGCGAATGCCTGCTCGTTACAGGCCCACTCGGCACGGTCACCGTTCGCATCGTCGACGAGTGCCCCGAATGCGCGGCAGGCGATCTCGACCTGCACCCGACGGCCTTCGCACAAATCGAGAACATCATCGACGGTCGCGTCCCCATTTCATGGACGCGCGTGGACTGCCCCGAAAACGGCGACGTGATCAATCGCGTTGATCAAGGATCCAACCCGTACTACATCGGCCTCGTCGCCGACCATCACCGACAAGGCGTCAGCGAGATGTCGATCAATGTCGCCAGCACATGGCACGCGATGGCTCGGCAGGACTACAACCGATTCCTGTGGACCGGCGGCGGCCCCGTCGATCCGCCTTTCCAGGTTCGTATCACCTCCACTGCCGGAGAATCGATTGAGCACACCGTTACCAATCTCACCTCAGGCAGCGTGTTCGATGCCGGTCAACAATTTTCCGCATGCACGGGTGACGTGATCTTCGCGGACGGATTTGAAACAGGCTCCTGAGCCGAAAGCCACGATCATTTGCGCAATCGATCGCGATCGACTCGCCACTCACGCGCGAGCAGGGCGAAGATCATGTCGTCGACCCACTCGCCACGGAAGCGGTAACTCTCCACGTGATGCGCCTCCTGGCGAAAACCAAGCGATCGACATAGCGCCACGCTGGCGGTGTTGCGCGGATCGACCGAGCCGACCAGTCGTCGATAGCCCCAGGTTCCAAACGCAAGGTCGACGCCCGCCGTCATGACCTCGCGCGCGTAGCCGTTGCCTTGATGCGCCGGCTTCAGTGACAGGCCGAACTCGATCGGATCGTCTATCGTCGACGGAAAATGCACGCCGAAGTCGCCCACGAGCTCGCCAGTCTGCCGACTGCGTATCGCCAATTGACACCAGCTGTTCGCGTCGCCGAATGTCTGCTCCGATTGTTTCGCAATGAACGACGAAGCTTCGTCCACGTTCGCCGGCCTCCAGCCTTGATAGCGTGCGACCTCGGGATCACCGCGATAGTCGAACAGATTCGACGCATCATCCGGGCGCAACGCATCGAGGATCAGCCGCTCCGATTCAATCATCGCTTGGATCTTCTGTGGCATGTCCCCACTCCCCGGCCCTGCTGGCCTTCCTGCATTCTGCCCATCAGTTGACCCACGTCCACCGGCGAATCTGACCTGACGCGTCAGTGAGATTTGCCATTCAGCCGTCAGGATAGACGATGACGGACGAGATTCGCGGCGCAGCGCGTTTTTTCCGTGGAGAGGTATTCGTTCGGCGCACGCAACATGCTGGATACCAACGGGGTCAGGGAACGTCAGTGCAGCCCGTCGATGCAGGAATTCCTGCGTGTCTTTTGCAGGTTGATCGATTACCGGTAGCATCAGCATCCGATCGCCTGGGCCGGATGACACCGTGACAACAATCGCCACAAGGGACGCGACGGAGCAGACCGTCAGCACGGCTTCACTCAATCCACGCTACGAGCAGATTTTCCCCACGCTCGACGCGAGCGCGATCGAGCGAATGCGCCGGTTCGGAACCCAGCGCGCGTTCAAGCACGGCGATCACCTGTTCAAGACCGGCGATCGCAGCTCGGGCATGTTTGTCGTCCTTTCCGGTCACGTTGCCATCACGCAACACGATGGTCTCGGCCATGTCACGCCGGTCGCCGATCAGGGACCGGGGCAGTTCCTCGCCGAGGTAGGGCAGCTTTCGGATGGCCCGGCGCTCGTCGACGCACATGCCGAGGGCGATGTCGAAGCCATCCAGATTCCACCCGATGCACTGCGTGCCCTCCTCATCGCCGAAGCGGAGCTGGGCGAACGCATCATGCGCGCGCTGATCCTGCGCCGCGTCGGCTTGATCGAGAATGCAGGCAGCGGCCCCGTACTGATCGGCGCGAGCAACTCCAGCGACATGCTTCGACTGCGCAATTTCCTGTCGCGCAACGGCCTGCCGCACCACGCGCTCGACCCGGAGCAACCGGAATCGCGCTGTCTCATCTCGAGGCATGCGCGGTCCACGCAGGACCTGCCCCTGGTCGTCTGCCCGGACGGCACCGTGCTGAAGAATCCGACGACGGGCGATCTTGCCCGCCAGCTCGGCCTCGTTGGCGCGCCGCGACGCCAATCCATCTACGACGTCGCTGTCGTCGGCAGCGGACCAGCAGGTCTCGCCACCGCGGTCTACGCGGCATCGGAAGGGCTCTCGGTTGCCGTGCTGGACGCGCGTTCGTTTGGCGGCCAGGCCGGCGCGAGCGCACGCATCGAAAACTATTTCGGATTCCCCACCGGCATTTCTGGCCAGGCGCTGACCGGGCGCGCGTTCGTGCAGGCACAGAAATTCGGCGCGGAGATGATGATTCCGTCCGAAGTGAAGATGCTCGACTGCAGCCGAGAGGACGGAACATTCGGGCTTGAGCTCGACGCCGGCGAGCGCATCCGCGCACGTGCCATCGTGGTCGCCAGCGGTGCGCGTTACCGCCGACCCGATATTCCCGATCTTGCGACGTACGAAGGACGCGGCGTTTGGTACTGGGCGTCGCCGATCGAGGCAAAGGTGTGCGCCGGACAGGACGTGATCCTCGTCGGCGGCGGAAATTCGGCCGGGCAAGCGGCCGTATTCCTGTCGGCACACGTGCGCCATGTTCGCATGATGGTACGCAGCGACGGTCTCGCCGCGAGCATGTCGCGTTACCTGATCGATCGCATCGCTGCGGCGCCGAACATCAGCTTGATGACGCACACCGCGATCACGGCACTCGAAGGCAGCCTCGAAGAGGGTCTGCGACGCGTGCATTGGCGCGATCATGCGAACGACCAGGACTCCCAGGCCGACATCGGCAACGTCTTCCTGTTTGTGGGTGCCGACCCGGCCACCGGCTGGCTCGACGGCTGCGGCGTCGCGGTCGACAAGAGCGGATTCGTGATTACCGGCAAGCCGATCGAAGGAACCGCTATCGTCTCGCCGCTCGAATCAACCGTGCATGGCGTGTTCGCCGTCGGCGATGTGCGCTGCGGCTCCGTCAAGCGCGTGGGCGCCGCGATTGGCGAAGGCGCGCAGGTCGTGCAGGCCTTGCACGCGTATCTTGCCGAACTCGACACAACGACTACCTGACATCGAAGGAGATCGAAGATGGCCGAACATTGCACGCATCTGGACAGCATCCGCACCGTCACGCCGAGCGCTCTGGGCTGCGAGGAATGCCTGAAGACGAACGATGTATGGCTGCACCTGCGCCTGTGCCGGACCTGTGGCCACGTCGGGTGTTGCGACGATTCGCCTAACCGCCACGCGACCAGGCATTTTCATGCAACCCGGCACCCGATCATCGAAGGCTACGATCCGCCGGAAGGTTGGGGCTGGTGCTATGTGGACGAGGTCATGCTCGATCTCTCCGATCGTCGCACGCCTCAGCGCGGCCCCATTCCGCGGTACTACTGAATGAGGCAACGCATGGCTCGGCTGCCTGCAGATCGTTCAGGACAGCCGCTCCAGGAGCATTGTGTGAATTGCTTCACAGTGCGACCCGGCACCCGAACGCAGACGCTGGAAACCGAAACGAACAAGCTGTCTCCCGACACGCAGGCCGACGCGTTCTTCCCAATTGACACGGGAAACGCCACGCCCGAGCGATCGCACTTTTTCCTGGAGACTTGCAATGTCCGTCAAGAACGCCGCAACCGACCTCATGGCTGCCATCAATGTGCTGGAGCGCGCCCGCGATGCTTCCGCGATGTTGCGACCGTTGACCTCGCCGATGTCCGACCGCGAACTGGTGCAACGCGCCAATATGATCGCCAAGATCATTCGCGCACGCAGCAAGCTGCAGCAATTGCGCAACCGTGCGGAGGCGCTTGAAGGCGCGCTCGATCGTTTCAAGGCACGACGCGAAGCGCTGCGCGCTTGATCCTGAGCGGGGCCGACATGCGTCTGGTCCGGCGAGCGGTCGCTGAGCATCCAGCGTAGCCACTCTCCGGCCATTCCGGAGAATGCGTGGCTCATGACTGTCTGCCGTCCGCAGAATCAAGCCTCGCTGTATCCTGAGCCCCTCCCCGCCAGCGGCTCGAAGTCTCACGATGTCGAAGCGTACGACCACCGCATGGGCAGGCAGCGTGTTCGCCGCGCTGTTGGCCATGTTGCAGGCAAACAGTTCCTCCGCAACCGCTGTCGAGCCGGCGGACCTCGTCTTTCGCGGTCGCGCGATTCTTACGCTCGATGCAGCCATCCCGCGCGCCGAAGCGGTTGCCGTTCGCGCGGGCCGGATCGTATTCGTTGGCAGCGCACGCGGCGTGAAGGGCTTGGTCGGAGCTCGCACGCGTGTGGTCGATCTGGGCAAACGCATGTTGATGCCCGCATTCCACGACAGCCACATGCACCCGATGTCCGGCGGCATGCGACTGCTGCGCTGCACTCTTGACGATGTTCCGACCGCGCAAGGCGTCGTCGATGCGCTCGGCGCTTGCGTGCGTCGCTGGCCGTCAGCGCCTTGGCTGATCGTCACCGGACTTTCCGAAACACTGGCGCACACCGTCTTGCTTGATCGTCAGGCGCTGGATCGTATCGTGGCGGAACGGCCGCTCGCGATCGGCATCGGTCCGGGCTTCGCGCTGCGGGTGAACTCGCGCGCGCTTGCGCTGGCCGGGCTAGATCGGACCGGAGCAGGTGCGACGAGCAGCGGGATTGAGCGCGACCATGCCACTGGCGAGGCAACAGGCTACGTTTCCGATGACGCGATGGAGGCCGTTCGACATGTTTGGCCGCGCCCGACGTCGAGCGAATATCGTCAGGCACTGCATGAAGCGAGCGCGATGGCCAACCGTTTCGGCATCGTTTCGATACTCGACGCGAGCGTCGACGCGAAAATGCTGGAGGCCTATCGTGCCGCGGACGGCGCGGGCGAGTTGAGCGTGCGCGTCGTCGCTGCCCAACGCATCAATCCGGAATCCGGCATCGCGCAAATCGCTGCAATGCGCGATGCACGCGATGCGATCCACAGCAAGCACCTGCGCGCGGACGCTGCAAAGATCTTCGTCGATGGCGAGATCGAGTTGCGTTCGGCCGCGCTGCTGCAACCCTACATCGATGCCCCCGAACAACGAGGGACGACGCTGCTCGATACCGCCCTGCTCGATGAACTTGTCGCCCGCCTGGACCGCGAGGGTTTCGACGTGCATATGCACGTGATGGGCGACCGCGCCGTGCACGACGGTCTCGATGCGATCGAAGGCGCGATCGCGGCCAATGGTCCTCGTGATCGCCGCGACGAACTGGCGCACGATCAGGTGATCGACCCTGCCGACCTGACGCGGTTCGCTGCGCTTGGCGTCACCGCAAACATCCAACCCGCCTGGGCGTGGAACGATTCCGTCAACCAGGACGCGGAACGCAGGCTCGGCCTCAAGCGCGCGCATCTGCTGGATCCGATCCGCAGCCTGCTCGATGCGAAGGCGCGCGTGGTTGCCAGCAGCGACTGGCCGGCGCCGGTGATGAATCCACTGGAAGGCATCCAGATCGCGATCACGCGCAGGCCACTGGACGGCAGCTCAGCCAGCTGGCATCCAGAGCAGCGCGCAAGCCTGATGCAGATGCTGAGAGCCTATTGCGTGAATGCCGCATGGGCGTTGCGACTGGAGCACGAGAGTGGCTCGATAAGCGTGGGGAAGTCTGCCGACTTGATCGTGCTGGATCGCGACCTGCGCAACGTCGATCCGATGGCTTTGCACCGCGTGCGCGTTCTGCTCACCTTGCTCGAAGGCACGGCGGTCTATCGCGATCCCGCGATGGAGCCGGTCAATCCTTGACGCAAGTCGGACAAGATGGCTGGCCCCCTCTTTCCTTGGCTGATTGCACCTGCCGCGCCGGAGAATTCCCCCTTGGAGTGGACGATCTTGCCTCCGACGCGTCGCAGACCGGTTGGGTGTGCGCATACCCGCGCCGACCACCTGATCCGCCAGTCCACTTTCCATCTGTGATCGAGCATCGCATATTTGCCATGCGATGCAACAAGCGCCGCAATCGGGCTCCCCTCTGGTCGCTGGAGGAAAGTCCCTCAGGTCGGCCGCTGCGGCGACACGACACGACTCGAACTCAATCGCGATCGGGTGCACCCAACGGGAACAGCCCGCGGTAAGGCCGTGCCTCGTCGACGACGCGCGCGAACGACGGCCGCGCGAGCAGGCGCTGACGGTACGCGCGCACGTTGGCAAATACCGGATCGATCGAATGGCACCAGTCGGCATAAAAGAGAAACGGTGCAGCGGCGCAATCGGCGAGACTGAATGCATCGCCGGCGGCCCATTCGCGACCGCTCATGATCTTGTCGAGCCATGCGTATGACGTCTCGAGCATCTTGCGAGCTTCGATGACGCCGCAGGGATCGCGGTCGTCTTCTGCACGCATGCAATCAAAGACGATCTTCTGCTGCGGTGTCGAGATGTAGTTGTCGAAGAACCGGTCCATCGATCGCACTTCGAGAGCTGCTCGCGCATCGTCAGGAATCAGCGTCACCGGACCGCCGTGATACAGGCCGAGGTGTTCGATGATGATGCTCGCCTCGACAATCGCGCGGTCGCCGTCCATGAGCATTGGAAATCGCGCGAGCGGCCAGCGGACCATGAGCTCGCTCATGGCGGCGGGATTCTCCTGCGACAGCAGTCGCCACTCGAACGGCGTGTCGTTCTCGTAGAGCGCGATCAACACCTTCTGGCAATACGAGGAAAACGGATGCGCATAGAGCAGCGGGGTCTGAGGGGGCGGACGGCGATGCGGGTTCGGCATGGAAACTCCGGTTTGCAGGGCGGTGATCGACGAATGTTCTGGTCAGCGACGAACCAGTACCAACGAAATCGACACGTGTGCGAGGATGCATGAATACTTAGGCGGCGCACGGACAGTCGGCCTGAGTCTTTTTTGCCCGCGGTCCCCACAGTGCACGCGGATCAAGCTCGAAGCGAGCGATCAGCCGCCCCCACCATCTCACCTGGACAAGCCACATGGAGCAAGCCCCATCAACACCGCAACCATACTGAATCGTTCCGAGTGGCGCGAGCATTGATCGGTATACTCGACGTCAGTCTGTGCGCAGAAGTGCGCGCGCCTTCCCTGGAGTTTTCCGATGTCGAAGTCAGTAGCGCGTTGCGCGGGGGCGATCGATGGTCGTCATCGCAACCGACCTGGCGGAAATTTGATCATCACTCGTGGCCTGATCCTGGTCGTGCTGCTGCTGTCCACTACCGCCTGCAATCATCGGATTGCGTCGAAAAGCAAGCTTGATGTTTGCGCGATGGCACATGAAACCATCGCCATGTTTCTCGATGCACCAGCGCAGGCGCCGGACAAGAACCCGGAACCTTCGGCAGGCGCCTGCAAATTCACCGCCAACGCCCACCAACAGGACGAAGTGAGCGTGAGCGTCCGTGTGTACACCAAGGCTGCATTCGACGCCGACCGGCAGGACTTCGAACAAACGCTGCGGGTGATTCTGGCGGAAGCGAGTCAGACGTTCGGCCCGATACCCAACGTCGATCTCACGGACACGGCCAAGGTTGGAGTCGCCTACATCCCGGACAACAGCAGCAGCAGCCAGGTGATATTGAGTGAACGCGGCGTCCTGCTCGAAATCGGCGTACGTGGATTGCCTCGCGAACGGATAGTCGATCTCAGCCGGAATGTCTGGTGCGCGATACTCGCTTGCACGCCAATTGCGCCACAGAAGGCGGCGCGCGTTTCAAGCTGACCTTCCCGGCTGTGCAGCAAGGAAACGACGACGAAACGATCGTCAGCCCGCCCGCGTCACGATACGCATGCCACCACGCAAGGTGCGATGCACAGGGCAGCTATCGGCAATCTGCAGCAGGCGGGTGCGCACGCTGTCAGCAATCTCGCCGTCGATCCAGATCGTGCGCTCAAGCTGGTCGACCCTCGCTCCTGCATCTTCCATGCAATGCTCGCAGTCGATTTCGTGAACGCGTTCGTGCCGCACCAGCACGCGAATGTGTTGGACAGCCAGCCCTTTCAGGTTCGCGTACGAATGCAAGGTCATTGCCGTACAGGACGCCAGTGCGGCCGAGATCAGCCCGTACGGCGATGGACCCTGGTTGGTGCCGCCGGCGGCAAGCGGCTCGTCGGTGACCAGCGCGTGACCGGCAACGTCAAGCGTTGTACGGAAGCCGCGATTGTCCGAATGTGCGAATGCCTCGCCCTCGACGAGCGGCGTGCTCAAGCCGGGAAACGCATGGGTCGCTGACATGAAAGACTCCTCGCAGTGAGAACCCGCATGCTACTCGCCACAGCAATACATGAAAGGGCAACTTCAGGGTTGGTCGGCGCCAATACTCGCGATGTCAACAATCAAGCTCCGCCGGTCTCGATGTCGTGGAAGCGATCGAGGTCGATATACAGGTGTCGGCGGTGTTCGCCTTCAATGAAGATGTCGACGAAGCGCCGTTCGAAAAGAATGTCCTCGTGGGAATAGTTGTAGCGCGCGTTGATTCCCGCGGCAAACGTTTCATCCACGCCGGCTATCGTCACGGCCAGGCGCATGTCGCCTTCCTCGATTGCGCGCGCGGTGACTCCATACAGCGGGCTCGCTTCGTCGATGCGGTGCATGATCATCCAGCTCAGTGCGAACATCGGCGAACGGGCGCGTTCGAGCTTCAAATCGTGGAAACGCCGCAGGCTGTGTCCGTCCGAAGTTTCCTCGTCACGGATCAGCACCAGCGAAGCCATGGCTTCGAGAATGTAGCTTCGTCGCTGGTTCGCCACCCGTAGCATCAAGGTGGGCACGCCGTCATACGGCGTGATCACGACCACCCGGCTGAACAGAATGCGCGCGGTGGGTTTTGAAAAACGCGCGAAGACAAGGCTGGTGATCACGGCCATGCTCATCATGCCGGTGATGATTTCCGCCGTCGCGATGCAGTGCCCGTAGAAACTCGCCGGGCTCATGTTTCCATAGCCGACGGTCGCGAGCGTCTCGACGCTGAAGAAAAAACAGTCGGCGAATGAGTCCGCGTTGTTGATCGCATGATGCCCGAGGACATAGGCGCTCGCGAAGCCGAGATTGGCGAGAAGATACACAGTGACCGCGCCAAGGAAAAACTGCGGCCAGGTCAGCGACATGATCAGGTGATAGGCATCGTGCCAGTTGAAACGGGGCACGCCGAGTTTGGTGACTTCGGTCTGTCCGAGCTGGACCGTGACGCCACGGCGCCTGCGCAATGCTTCAATCGCCATTTCTCGAGAAGGTGGCCCTGGGAACCGATCTGGAGAATATTCCGTTTCGACGGAATTTTGCAGCAACATCGCGCCATACCTTCTGCGATACGCAGCGCCGTGCGAGGATGGCGCCGGTCTTGCACAAGCATGATGGATGGTACCCATGAGCTACGTCGTCATCTCCAGCTTTGAAAACACAGATACCGGCGACATGCAGTCCGAAGGTGAAGCGATCGTCGTATTCGCCTCCGAGGAGCCGGCGCGCGCACACTTCAGCAGTCGCTCGTCCGCTCTCGCAACGGCGGTGCGCAATGCACGCGAACGCGGTGATGCAGCGACCTTCATCACCTGGCTCGTGATGCTGCGGATGCCTCTGGACGTCGCCAACGTGGAAGAAGCGCTGGAAGACCTCGAGTTGGTCATTGAAGAAACCGAATCCATCGACGATCCGTTCGGTGAACTGGTGGTCGAGTACACAGGCCAGCGGCACGCGCCTGGCGGCACGGTCGACTATGCAGAAAAGGACGCGCTCCAAGGGCTGGAAGCCTGGTTGACCTGAGCGGGACTCGATTTCGGCTCCGACATCCTCCGTTGCATGCGAGCCTGCGTCATTGATCCGGATAGGTGCGAAACCGCTGAGGGCGCGATTTCCTGCGACCCGTTGCACGGACGGTGTCGGAAATGCGCCCCAAACAACGTTCTTCGGATGAACCGATCCGCCACTGATCAACGGTTGCCGATCGTGGAGACAGCCGATCACCAGCGAACGAGGACGACATCATGACCGACAAACATTCCGGCGCCTGTTTCTGCGGCGCCGTGCAGATCGAGGTAACTGGTGCACCTGAGGCAATGGGATATTGCCATTGCGCTTCCTGCCGATCCTGGTCGGCAGGTCCCGTGAATGCGTTCACGTTGTGGAAGCCGGATAACGTGGCAGTCACGCGCGGCGCCGAGTTCATCGGCAATTTCGCGAAGACAGAAATGAGCGACCGCCAATTCTGCAAGCAATGTGGCGGCCATCTCATGACCCACCATCCGACGTTCGGACTGACCGACGTGTACGCCGCGACGATACCCGCGGTCACCTTCGCGCCAGGCGTTCACGTGAACTATGCGCAGACCGTGCTGCGAATGAAGGACGGGCTACCCAAGCTCAAGGATTTCCCGATCGAACTCGGCGGGTCCGGCGAGACCATGGCCGAATGAGGCGGCCCCGAAAACCTCGAACGGATCAGAGTGCTCGACGAGAAAACAGGCGCGATTGAACGACACTATCAGCCGCGCAGGCGCGGGAGCTCCCGCCCATGCGTGCGCCCATGATCCTGCTGACAAGCGAACGAAGCTTCATGCCCTCCCCTTCAAGGCGCTGAAGAGATGGGTTTGCAGGCCACGGGTCCGCGCACCAATGAACGCCCGAAGGCTGTACCTGAGAACCGCACGGTTGGGCGGCGATGGTGTACGAAGCATCGCGGCTGAAGCCGCTCCCACAAAAGATGGCTCCCCGCTCGCGAGCGGAGGTTCCCGGTGGGAAGCCGGGGCATCGGATTGAAGTGCCGCGCCGTGTGCAGAAATGTCGCGGTCGCTGCCTGACCCTGTGGGAGCAACGGTCGGTGGGAGCGGCTTCAGCCGCGATGCTCTGGCTTGGACGTACACCGAGCGACACCATCCCCACCCAACCCTCCCCTTGAAGGGGAGGGCTGAATCATTTGTGGGAGCGGCTTCAGCCGCGATGCTCCCGATCGGGCAAAGGCATCGCGGCTCAAGCCGCTCCCTCAGATCGTTGCTCCCGGAGACAGTAGCTCCTGCACGGACGCACGCTCAATCGGCGCGGCAATCAACGCGTCAATGCGCTCGCGCGCAATCGACCCCTGTCGCACTCATTTGCGCGCTGCGAATTGGGCCAATTCAACCAACGCATCGCGCTCATCACGGCTCGGCTCGCTGGACGGCAGAAACAGGAACTTGAACATCCGGCCGCCGGAGGCCCATGTCACTTCCGCGCGCGGATTGCCCTCGCTGCAATGATGTGCGATGCCGGCGGCGGTCCCGAGTTTTGGCAGCGCGTCGATCGTGCAGTTGGCATTCTTGAGGGCGTTCTCCGCCAACTGCCGACTCCGTGCACTTTTCGTCACGGCGACGACGATGACCTTGCCGTCCGTCGAGACCACGCAATTATTGGCATCGGGCACGCTCGTCGACAATTTCCCCGACGGTAGCAGGCGTCTGACCAGTGCCGCATCGAGGTAAGGGCATTCGGCCTCCTTCGCCAGCGCCTTCGGATCGGTTGCGGCACCGAGCGTCGATGCAAGCAGGTTCGCAACAAAATCCTGCTGCGCAGCCGTGATGGCGTCCTTGAGATTGAGGTACCCCGAGACATTGAGGCTGCCATGGTGGCCGTAGAAGAACATCGATGTCGGATCGACGTTCCCCGCATCGTTCTTCGGCTGATAGACGAACCCCTCATCGCCCAGTGACGGCATTGGCACGACGACACTCTTCCCGGCAACCGCCTCCCGCATTTCAACGGCTGCGGCCGTGGCCGCTTCCGTCGATTCTGAGGCGATGTGATTGAAGCCGAAATTGATGCTCGTGTTCGCGGTCATGAAGCTGCATTCGCCAGCCCCACCGGATACCACCCGCCACGGCGTGGCCTGGAAAATTCCCTTGTCCAGCAACGGTGCGTCAATGGCGGGACACTTCTGCGCGGCGACTGCCGTGTTCATGACGAGCAAACCGATGACGCTCGTGATCCAGGACCGTTTCATGCGGAACTCCTGATTGGAAAATCAAACCCGATCGCAATCGAATCGCCCCAAGTCCGGCCCAGCGTCATCCTGCGCCGCAGGAGCAAGACCGCGCAAACCATTCAACCGCTACAACACGGTCAACGGAATGTCATGTCCGCAGGTGCCACGGCCATGCGAACCTTGCGGCCTTGCCTTCCTGGTTCACTGGTTCGACGCGGCGATGCGCCCGACTTCGGCCAGCACGGCGCTGCGCGTGGCCGCGTCCGCAAGCGAACCTGCGTAGTACGCCGTCACCAGCAGCGCTTTGCGCTGAGGCGGAAAGAAGATGGCGACGTCGTTGGTTTCCGCGCGACTGCCGCTGCCGGTCTTGTCGCCTGCCGTCCAGCCTGCAGGCAGGCCCGCGCGCAGCCTGTTGACGCCCGTGCTGGTCGCGCGCAGCCAGGTCAGCAATCGTTCGCGCGAATTGTCGCTGAGCACATTGCCGAGCAACAAGTCCTGCAGGTTGGCAAGCATCGCATCCGGCGTTGTGGTGTCGCGGATATCGCCAGAACTGCCTACGTTGAGATCTGGCTCCATGCGATCGAGCCGAGTGATCGCATCGCCCAAGCCACGCACGAAAGCGGTCACTGACTCAGGCCCGCCCAGACTTGCGAGCAACATGTTGGCGGCGGTGTTGTCGCTGACAGTGATCGCCGCCTCGCATAGTTCCGCAACGGTCATTCCGGGTGTGCCAACACGCAGACGCGTGACCGGCGCATAGCTCAATATGGCCTCGTTGCCGAAAACGATGCGTCGGTCCAGATGCTCGGTACCGCGATCCACGCGAGCGAGCACCGCCGCTACGGCAAGCACCTTGAACGTGCTGCACATGAGGAACCGCTCACTGCCGCGATACGCCACTCGACGTCGGTTGCCTGTATCGAGGATGGATACGCCCAGGCGTCCTCCGTGCTTTTTTTCCAGCGCTTGTATCCGCGCGAAAGGATCATCGGCGGCGGCGCGCACCTTCACGGGGCGAAGCGCGAGTATGGAAACGCCGATCAAAACGCCATTGAGCAGGTTGCGACGATTCATGAAATGGCCCCTCGACGCGAACATGAGCGCTGTGTGAAGTCACGCACGGTAGTCGCATGCCATGGCCTTCAAACGTCAAAGATGTGGCGAGGAAAGGGCGACGCGAAATCCGCCGGACCGGACAACCTGCACATCGATGGATTTGTCCGATATTCTGCAACCGACCGCGCTCGGCAGGTACGCGCGCAAACACTGCTCCGCGCGGCACACCAAGTCTCAAGCCACCCCTGTCCGATCGAGGCAACATGCTTCTCCTGATTTCTCATTGGCCCGCAAAGCCCATCGGCCGTGCAATGGTGGCGTCGCTCTACGCACTTTGGTGCGGCTTGTCCGCCCCGTCAGCATCGGCAAGCTCCCTCGGTTCGCACACGCTGCTGGCCCACGAAGACGGAAACGGTCCTTCGATCGCGACAACGGCGCCGATCACCACCGCGGCGAGCGGCAGCTCTCTGATTGCATTCAGTGCAGGCTACACCGACAACGACCAGCCGCCGACCGACAGCGAATCCAATACGTGGGCACCACTGGGCAGCCCCGTCGTCTATCGCGGTTACAACGGCGAATTCAACGTCAAGGCCTACCTCGCGCTGCACGCAACGGGGGGACCCGTACATACCGTCACGATTGCGAAGAACGGCGTGCCTGCGGGCGAGATCACGATACCGTTCATCGAAATTCGACAATCGGATGTGTTGCAATCGGTGGCGCAGAACTATCCGCTCGCCAGCACAACGCTGACCAGCGGCGACGTGACGACGACGGGTCCCGCCACTCTGGTTGCCGTGTGGTGGGGCGACGCGACGGGCCTTCACCATTCGGCGTTGCCCGACAACGGCTTCACGATCATCGAAAACTTTGTCGACCTGCCGCCGAACAGTGCCGTTCAGTGCGTGGTGGCCTACAGGGAGGTCAGCGCTTCCGGCACGTACCATGTGTCCTGGACGACATCGCCCTCGCAAGGTGCCCCGCTATGGCTGTTCGCGTTCCAGATGGACAGCGATCGCATCTTCATGAACGGGTTTGACGGCGCCGACGCTTGAATTGACACATGGATGCTGACTGCCGAACCCCGACCGAAAATACACCCAGCTTCGCGTTTTCGATTCGCCCTGCTGCATGCGATAGTACTCAAGCAAATGCGTTCGGTGCCGTCCATCGCCCTGGGAGTCTGAGCATGTCCATTGAAAGCCGCCGCGACAATGTGACCGTCATGCCGTCGAATGAACACCGGTGGCTCGCGCTGAGCTTGATGCTCGCGTTGTCGTGCGCAACCTCTTGCGCGTGGGCTGTTGCGCCGCAGCTGTCGGAACAGACGCTTTCGTTCGTCAGTCAGGCGCAATCACTGATCGCCATCACGCACGTTCGCGTGATCGACGGAACTGGCGCGCGCGCGAAGGACAACCAGACCGTTGTATTACGCGACGGCCGCATAGAAAGCGTTGGCTCTTCCAAGAAGGTACCCAAGGAGGCAACCGTCATCGACGGCAGCGGACACACGCTGATTCCTGGCCTGGTCGGCATGCACGACCACATGTTCTACCCGGCGCCGAAGATCAACCCGGAAGAAAAGCTGGCGATGTACCCGGAGCAGGCGTCGAGTTTTCCCAAGCTTTACCTCGCCGGGGGCGTCACCTCGATCCGCACCACCGGCAGCACCGAGCCCTACACCGACCTCGAACTCAAGAAGGCGATCGATGCCGGCAAGATTCCCGGCCCGAAGATGCATACCACGGGCCCCTATCTCGAAGGCAAGGGAAGCTTTGCACCACAGATGCACGAACTGACGGACGCGAACGACGCGACCGCAACGGTCAACTACTGGATCGGCGAAGGCGCGACCTCGTTCAAGGCCTACATGCACATCACGCGCAGTGAATTGTCTGCCGCCATCACCGCGGCGCATGCACGCAACATAAAGGTCACCGGACACTTGTGCAGCATCGGATTTCGCGAAGCGGCGGACCTGGGCATCGACAACCTCGAACACGGGCTCGCGGTGGACACCGAATTCGCGGCGGACAAGCAAGCCGACGTGTGCCCCGACGCCAAGGCCGCGGTCGCGGGTCTCGCAACGATGAGCATCAAGGATCCGCGCATCCAGCAACTGATCAAATACCTCGTCTCGAAGCACGTCGCCATCACGTCCACCCTGCCGGTGTTCGAGACCTTCGTCCCGGGTCGCGCGCCACTGGATTCCCGCGTGCTCGACGCAATGCTCCCGGAAGCGCGCCTTGAATATCTGGCGACGCGTGAACGCACCGTCGCGAAGACCGATTCGCCATGGACGAAGATGTTCACGCTGGAACAGGATTTCGAGCACGCCTTCGTGAAACAGGGCGGCACCTTGCTGGCCGGACTCGACCCCACCGGTTACGGCGGCGTGATCGCCGGCTACGGCGACCAGCGCGAAGTGGAGCTGCTGGTCGAAGCCGGCTTCACGCCGCTGCAGGCCATCCAGATCGCCACGCTGAATGGCGCACGCTTCATGGGCGAGGAAAAATCCATCGGCTCCATCGAAGCTGGCAAGGCCGCTGACCTCGTGCTGATTAAGGGAAACCCGGCAAAGCGCATCAACGACATCGAAAACGTTGCGATCGTGTTCAAGGACGGCGTCGGCTACGACCCGGCCAAGCTGATCAAGGCAGCGAATGGTACGGTCGGCGTGCGCTGAACGGATTCGAAGGATGGCGCGGCGCTGCGCGAGATCATGATCATTCCTTGATCCGTCGGCCTGAACAACAAGCCTCCTCTCACGTGGCGTGGCCCCCGATCGCGCTGTCTCGCGTGGAACTCAAGAGAACGCCACTGCGCGACTCATTCGAGGTCCACCGATGCATCGATTCATCCTTCCACTCGGCACGCTGTTTGGCTGTCTTCTGATGGCGCCGTGTACGGCCAGCACGATCACGGTGAATACCGAACTGGATCAGTTCGGTGCTGACAGCGGGCATTGCTCACTGCGCGAAGCCGTGCAAGCCGCCAACACGGATGCGGCTTTCGGCGGCTGCATTGCTGGCAGCGGAACTGATCTGATCAAGCTGAACAACACAACCTATCTGCTCACCCGCACAGGGCGCGACGAGGACGACAATGCGACCGGCGATCTGGACATCTCCAGCTCGATGGTGATCCTGGGCACGAGCGCCGAGCAGACGACCATCGATGGCGGCGGCATCGACCGAATCTTCCATGTGCGCGAGTCGTCGCCGGTGATTTCGGTTTCGATCATCAACCTGACCTTGCGCAACGGTGACGCGGTCGGCAATTCGAGCAGTTCGCATGCAGCCGGTGGCGCCATATGGGCCGAGCGCCAGACGACGCTCAGCCTTACTTCCGTGCACGTCACCGGAAATCGTGCGTACCAAGGTGGCGGCATTCAGGCAGACCACTGGACCACCATCCTTTCGGTGACCAATTCGACGCTATCCCGCAACCAGACGAGCTATCTCGGCGGGGCGATCTACACAAGCCGCGATCTCAAACTCACAAGCAGCACAATCAGCGGCAACATCGCCGGCTGCACCGCGAGCGCCCTGCTGCTGGGCGGCTTTGCTGAATCGTTCATGGAAGCATCGACCATCGTCGACAACCACGGCATCGACTGCGGCAACAGCATCTCCGCGCCGGCAGTGTGGTCGTCAGGCAGCACCAACATCACTCACGCGCACAACACGATCATCGCCGCAAACTATTCCGGCATCTTCGAGAGCAACTGCAACTACCTGCAATCGGACGACTACAACCTGCTCGGAGACACAGACGATTGCGAAATCAGCGGCGCGACCGCCCACCTCCTCACCGGGTTCGATCCGCAGTTCGCGCCATTGTTCGACTACGGCGGCACCACGCCGACGCACGCGCTGTACCCCGGCAGCCCCGCCATAGGAGCTGGACATGACTGCCGCACCACGGATCAACGCGGCGTCACGCGCACCGGTTGCGACATCGGCGCGTACGCGTACAAACCAACATTCGTCGTGAACCAGTCGAACGACGCCCAGGACAGCAACGCTGGCGACGGCGTGTGTTCGGCCGCCGGCGGCCATTGCACGCTGCGAGCGGCGATCGCCGAATCCAATCAGCGCACGGACCCCACCCTCATCATACTGCCCGCAGGCGATTACCCATTGTCCATTGCGCGTGTCGGCGACGATCCCCAGCACACGGGCTGGCTGCAGTCCAAGGCACCCGATTCCGTGACGATCTTCGGCGCTGGCGCCGGCAGCACGCGGGTGATCGGTTCCGGCAACGACGACGCGATGGTGTACGCCTATAGCGGATCTCTCGCGCTCGCGCGAGTGTCCATTCGCGGCGGCAACCAGCACACGGTAGCGACCGCGGGCGGCGTGGCGAGCTATCAGGCCACCTTGATGTTGCAGGACGTGGATATCGCAGGCAATCGCGGTTGCCACGGCGGTCTGTCCGTCGGACGCCGCGCCATCCTCGACCGCATCAGCATCCACGGTAATGTCGCCGACGGCAACGGCTGCCCTCGGCGCTCGGGCGGCGGAATCTACGTCGAGAGCTCGGGTGATGTGGACGCACGCAACGTGACGATCAGCGACAACCGCGCCGCCGATGGCGGCGGCGGCGTCGACGTCGAAGGCGGAATCGCGCGCTTCGTGCACGCAACGATAGCCGGCAATGTCGCCGGTTACGCCGGCAACGGCACGTCACCCGATGGCGGCGGTCTGCACCGCACGAATACCGGTTCGATCTTTCTGAAGAACTCGATCGTTGCGGGCAACACCGCGGCAGGCAACGGCAACGACTGCGCCGCGGTCGTGCAATCGCAGAACTTCAATCTGATCGGCAACGCGAGTGCGTGCTCCATCGGCGGCGAAACGACCGGGAATCTGGGCGGTGTCGATGCGCAGCTCGACCCGCTTGCAGATGACGGCAATGGCCTGCCCGTTCGCGGCCTGCGCGCTGACAGCCCGGCGATCGACGCCGTCGGCGCCGGCGGCACTGTTGTCGATGCCGTACGGGCATGTCGCGACGCGAACGGACGCTACACGATCGAAGACCAGCGCGGCATGCCGCGAGCACTGAACCAGCGTTGCGACATCGGGGCTTATGAAGGGACCAGCGATCGCATTTTCGCGAACGGTTTTGCAGATTGATCGCGCAGCGCGCCCGCTGCTCACACTCGTGAGACACCACTTCGTGGCTCCTTGTCGATCCGGAGGAAAATCCTCGCCAAGCCGAAGCGAAGGGCCGCACACGTCCGGATGTTTTGTTCGGCAATTGAATACAGGGCCCGACGATTCACCTGCGCGGCAGGTCGCGACGACGCCAGTGCGACTGCGCGTAATACACCGGCCACGCGACCGCGATCAATCCGATCGCCATCAGGCTGTGGCTGCGGTCACCCCAGATCGCCATCGCCAGAAAGAACAATGAACTGCCCAGCGCGAGCGCTGGCACGAACGGATACCCCGGCACGCGAAACGGTCGCGCCACGTCGGGACACCGGTGCCTTTGCACGAAGAGCGCGATGAACGCGAGCACGTAGTTGGCAACGAAGAAGAACGCAAGCAGCGCAAGCACCGCATCGAAGGTGCCGCTGATGACGAAGGCAAGGGTCAGTACAGTTCCGGCCAAGAGCGACGGCAGCGGCGTGCCACCCCGATTGACGCGCCCCATCAGTGCCGGCAGCAGTCCGTCACCGCTCATCGCGTGCGGGATGCGCGACGCCATCAATTGCAGCGCATTCACCGCGGCGATCAGCGAGATGATCATCAGGATGCGCAAGGCCGTATCGCCGCCAGCACCGAACAGCCGCGCGGCAGCCGTCGCGGCGACGAAGGGATCACCTGCCATCGCCTCGATGCCGAGCACGCGCAGGAAGGCGAGGTTCAGTGCGAGGTAGATCCCCAGCACCAGCACGACACCGCCGATCATCGAACGCGGCAGTTCACGCGCAGGATCGCGGATCTCTTCGCCGAAATAGATCGGGCCGGTCCAGCCATCGTAGGTATAGATCGCCGATTGCAACGCGACCACCAGCGCGGCAGCGAGTGCGAGACCCTGGGGCATCACGGGCGCCACTGTGCGATGCGCAGCGACCGCAGCATCAGGCAGCACAGTCAGCAGCGCGACCATGGCGAGCGCAAGCAACGCGACCCCCTTGACCAGGCTGGTGACGAGCTGGGCGACGTTGCCCACGCGGATACCACGCCATTGCAACAGCGCGAACGCAACGACTACGCTCGATGCCACGGCCACCGAGTGCCCCTGCAGCACCGGCAGCAGCGGACCTGCGTATTCGCCCAGCACGATCGCGACCGCGGCCATGCTGCAACAGGTGCCGATCCAGTCGGTCCAGCCGGAGAGGAATCCGGCGAAGGGCCCCAACGCATCGTGAACCAGCGGATACAGACCGCCAGAGCGCGGTCGCATCGCAGCGAGTTCCGACACGCACAGCGCACCGAGCAGCGCATAGCCGGCGCCAATGATCCATACCAGCAGGAACAGCGACACCGACGGCACACGTGCGGCGACCTCGCCTGGCGTGCGCAAGATGCCCATGCCGATCGAATTGCCGATCAGTACGGCAAGCCCGAAGGCGAGGCCGAGCACGCGCAGCAGCCGACCTTGTGGTGCAGTCGCCGTTTGGGTCACGGGCATTTCCGGATTGGTACCACGGGCAAGCCCTCGTCATCGGTCCCATCGTCGATCGTGACTGTGGTCATGCACACCCCTGTGGTGCGACGATCCTAACCCGTATTGCCGCTCGCCGACGGCCGCGCGATCAGGTCAAACGGGGATTGCACCATTTTCTTTTTTCAGTATCGACGAAGCGCTCAAGTCAGCATGCGGCACGCTTCATTCGACAAACGGCGATGCCTCCGTCGCCTTTCCGGTGCCATTTGGCACACGCCGCGTGATGCGGGGTTCCATTAGCGTGGGCCCCTGTCGGGCACAGCTCGGTTAGACCGCAGGGCTGCGCCTTGCCGCGACGCCAGCGACGATCTTTCTTCAGGGGACATGATGACAACGACAGCATCCGAAACCTCCCCGCAGACCACTGCAAGGCTCGGCGGCATTCTCTATCTCGTCATCATCGTGGCCGGTGCGACGGGTGAGCTTTTCATCCGCGGCACCCTGGTGGTTTCCGGTAACGCGGCAGCCACGGCCAACCACATCATCGCCTCCGAATCCCTGTGGCGTCTGGGCATCGTCGGTGACCTTGCGATGCACGTGTGCGACGTCTTCGTGATGTGGGCGCTGTACATTTTGCTGCGACCAGTCAACCGCAATCTTGCCTTGCTGAACCTGCTGCTGAACCTGATCCAGACGGCCGTGCTGGTCGCCAACAAATCGCTGCTGCTGGTGCCACTGCTCCTGCTCGGCGATGCGCCCTATCTGAAATCGCTTGATCCAGCGCAACTGCAGGCATGGTCCTATGTCGCCATCCGGCTGCATGAACACGGCTTCGCCATCGGGCTGATTTTCTTCGGATTCGTCTGTCTCGTGGAAGGCTATCTGATCCGCACGTCGCGCTATCTGCCCAAGCTCATCGGCGTGATGATGCAGATCGCGGGAACCTGCTATCTGATCAACAGCCTCGCAGTGCTGCTAGCCCCGGCCATCGCAGCAAAACTATTCCCGGCGATCCTGATGCCCTGCCTCGTCGCGGAACTGTCGCTCGCGCTGTGGCTGACGGTGAAGGGCGTGAAGATGGATGAGTGGAAGCGCCGTGCAGGCATCAATGCGGGGAACGAATCGGCAACCGGATTCACGAGCCATTGATGTGCCGCGCAAGCAGTGCAGTGCCGGCCCTTCGACTTCGCTGCGCTACGCTCAGGGTGAACGTATTTTTCCCGCTGTTCTCGGGCCGCATCAACAGCAGCGGGAAAGATCGAAACGCGCATCAAGGCTGCTCGAACCCGTCGCCGAAGATGTCGTCGGGCCAACGCTCGATCGCACCCATGTCGTAAGGGCCGAGACCATCGGGTTTGGACAGGTCCTGCGGCCTCGCACCACCGAGCAGGTCGGGAATCGTTCCCGTCCCCGGACCGCAGGCATCGACGGCGGGCGAGTCGGGACCGGGAACGTAGATGCCGGCCGGATACAAACCACTGGTGTCCCATTGCGGATCGGCAACGATGAGATTGGTGACGCCCGGCTTGCCAGCCAGTCCACTGTCTTCGTGCAGCAGCACGCAATTGACGTGGAACTCGGTGCCGCTCGGCGCATCCAGGACGACGCCGCTGGCGGCGCCGTTCGGGTCGTACAGTATCGAGTTGCTTGCTGCGAAAGTGCCCGCTGTGTCAAAGCGGATCAGCGCATCGTCGTCACCGCCGTTGTCCGCAATCGTGACGTAGCGCAGGTCGATATGGCCACCCGCGGAGAGGAGCAGCTCGCTGGCACCGTGGTTGCCGGCAATGTGGCCATTGGTCAACGTGAAACCGAAACCGGGACCGCCGAGCTGGAGCACGCTAGCGCGGGCGGCGCTATTGTCCGCGAACGTCACCTCCTGCAACAAGGCGCCGGCGCTGCCGGACAAAGCAACCGCGCCTCCCGCGTGGACGGCGTGATTGTTGCGGAAACGCGGGCAACCGTTGACGTTGCCACCACAGCCGGTAATTCCGCCTTCGGATAGTTGCAGAAAGCCCGAGTCCGCGTATATCGCGCCGCCATCGACGCCCGCCTGGTTGTCATCGAATTGAACGCCCGAATGCGAGTTCGAATCTGTTCCTATGCCTGTGAAATACAGACCTCCACCGCTTCCTCCGGCGACATTGCCGACGACCGGAGCCGGCCTCTGTGGCGAGTTGGTGAACAAGTGAAAATAGCCGCCGGAAATCCATGCAGCGCCGCCGTCGCCACCAGCCGAGTTCAAGTGCAGCCCCACAGTGGCGTCCGCCACGCCCGAGCTTCTTGGCGGGGCGATCGATGTGCCACACATCTGCTGCGCGAGGCCGCCGCCGTTGCCGATCGCCGTGTTGCTGGAAATAAGGCAGTAGTGGTCGCAGTACACCGACGCATTGGTGCAGTACAAGCCTCCACCGTCCTGCGTTGCGTGGTTGTCCTGGATCGCCGCAGGCACCTGGTTGCCCACCATGATCAGATTCGGCACGCCTGCCGCAGTCGCCTCGACGGCTATGCCGCCGCCGTTTGCCGCCGAGTTGCCGTGCACATTCGTTTCAAAAATGGTCACCATTGCATTCCCGCGTACGCGCACACCCCCGCCATTGCCGCCTGCATGCTGCCCGCCAGTGATGTCGAGATACGAGAGTGTGATTTTAGGTCGTTGGGTATCGCCAGCCACGGTGGCGTTGATGTCGATCACCGGCAGATTGCCGTTACCGCCGCCGTCCAGCACGAGGTGCCCGCTGGCGGCGCCGAGATGGCACGTCGGCAGATCACCGCGCAGCGTCATGCCGGTGCTCGCTACCGGCGTCGGAATCGTGATCGCGGTAGCGGTGTAGGTCTGCGAATTGGCGATGAACACGTCCACGTAGTCCGTACTCGACGACGCGGCCCACGCGTCCACGGCCTCCTGGATCGTGTGGTAATTGCAGGCCGGGTCGCTGGCCGGACCGACAAACGCGAATTGCGCTGACGCCGCCGGTGCGAATGCCACCAGCGCGAGACACGCGCGCAACAGCAGCGAATGGAGCAGAGATGGAATACGGGGCATGGGCAATTCTCCTGGTCCCATCCAAGAACGTTGAATCGCGTCTCATTGAGACAACTCGATCGGACTGCGCTGCTCTATCGACGGTGTTCAGCGGATGGCTGCCGTCCCCATCCTTGCTGAGCACCGCCATGCGTCGGCAACCACTGAACAACGACGTCGCCGTCCAAAGGAACTTCGCGAGCAACACGCCGTCTACGATGCGTCGCGACGACACGCCCCCGGCACATGTCGTGTTCGCGCAAGACCATGGACAGCACTGGAGAAACAGGATGACAAAAGAGTTCGTAATTCCGTCCGCGGCCCTGCTCTGCGCGATCTTCGCGCTGGCGCCTGCCGTTGTGCATGCAGAGGACGGGTCGTTCTTCATCAACGGCGGCCTCGGGCGTTCGTCGCTCAATCGATTTGACGGCGCGGACGACACCGGATATCGCGTCGGGCTCGGCTACCGCTGGGCCGTCGGAGCCAATGCGCTGATCGGCGTCGAAGCGGGCTATGCGCAACTCGGCACGATCGGCACGATCGTCGAAACCTTCATCGGCCCCATCGGCGGGAATGGCCCGCCCACGAGCACGAGCGCGCGCGCTGACCTCAAGGAGCACGGCCCTACTCTCGGCATCGACGCGCGATTCAACCTGAGCCCGCAGTGGTTTATCGCCGGCCGGGGCGGATACATGCGCGCGCAATTCACGACGCACCCGTCGAACATCAACCTCCTGGGAAGCAGCGCAGACGCGTGGTATGCCGGCGCCGGATTTGGCTACGACGTCAACCGCCATTTCAGCATCGGCATCAACTACGACTACATCCGCTCGGACACGAATGGCATCCGCATCGCGCCCACGCTCGTCACGCTCAACGGCGAATATCGATTCTGACAATCGGCGAGGCATTGAACAAAGGGGCCGCCTGCGCGCAAACGAACTCTGGCCTGTCGAAGTTCAAGCATGCCGCCGCACACCCGTTTCATTCGCATGTCGGCCTTGAAAAGCCCTGGCTGAAACAGGCCGTCATGCCCGCGTCGCCGCTATATGACATAGTTCACGCTACTGGTCTTTCCCGATCAGGCAGGCATCGCGCCTTTCGGCACGATGCCTGGCTGGCAAAACCGGATCGCTGAATGGAACCGTCGGATTGCGCGTGACTCGTGGTGTCGGGATTTTTTGCTCGCTCGTGCTGGTGCTGTGCGGCCTGCTCGCCGGCTCGCCAGCGCAGGCCCTCGATCCGGATCGCGCGATCGGGCAACTGACCCACGTCTGGTACGAAAATCAGCTTCCACAAGGCACGGTGCTGTCCATCGCACAACGCAAGGACGGCTCGCTCTGGCTAGCGACATACAGCGGACTCGTTCACTACAGCGGCGCTGAATTCGACAATATCAACCAGCGCGTCGCTCCCGCACTGAAGAGCTCGGCGATCACCGCCGTGGATGCGGACGCCGACGGCTCGCTGTGGGTCGGCACGCTGAACGGCGGCCTCTACCGCAACCGAGGTCGCGCTATCGAGCATGTGTCTCTGCCCGCAGGCATCGAGAGCGTGTTCGGCATCGTGCAAGCCAGGGGCGGTTCTCTCTGGCTGACGACGGATGCCGGCGTCGCGCGCATGGACGCAACGGGCACGCATCTGCTTGGGCAGGAAAGCGGCTTCCCACCTCGCGGGTTCTATCGCGCAATTTTGGCCGATGCAGTTGGCGGCGTATGGATTGCAGCCGACGGCGTCGGCGTCGTGCACTGGCACGACGGCCAAGTCGAGACGCTGGACACCACGCGCGGCCTGCCGAGCAACGCCGTCTACAGCCTCGCGATGGACCGCGAGGGAACGGTGTGGGCAGGAACGCAGGGCGGGCCCGTGCGCTATCGGGACGGACGCTTCGAGCGCGAACGCCGATTGGCAGCACTCGATTCGAAGCGCATCTATTCCTTGTATGGAGACCGCGACGGCAGCATGTGGTTTGCACCACTGGGCATGGGAATCTGCCGGCTGACTTCCGTGCGCTTCGATTGCGACAACAGCTTGTCCGGCATGCTCGGCGAGACGGTTCGGTCAATGTTCGAGGATCGCGAAGGCAACCTCTGGATGGGAACCACTTCGAGCGGCATACACCGCTTCAGCGACTCCAAGCTCATTACCGTGACGGGGAAGATGGACTCGAACGCGGTTCGCGCCGTGTACCAGGCCCCTTCAGGCACGCTCTGGATCGGCACCGACGGATCCGGCCTCGCACGCTACGAAGACCAGGTGCTCGTCCCGGCGAAAGCGATCAATGCGAAGCTGCCGAGCCTGCTGGTGCGCGCGATCGACACCGACGCGGCCGGAAATCTGTGGGTGGGAACAACCGAAGGTGCGAGCCGGATTGCGGCCGATGGCACGGTGCGCAATTTTGGTATCGGCGACGGCCTGCCCGGAACAATCGTCTTCGCGTTCGCGCCAAGCCACCAAGGGGGAATGTGGGTAGCGACCTTGCAGGGCGTGGCGAAGATCACGCCGGATAAAGTCGGCGGAGACACGATCAGCATGGTCGAAGGCACGCGCGGCGACGATACGCGCGCCCTCTACGAAGATCCAGACGGACGTCTATGGATCGGCGCGCGCAGCGGGCTGCGCTGCCTGCACGACGGCGTGGTCGACCACTGTGGTACCGACGGCCTTGCGGGCATGAGCGTGTTTGCGTTCCATGCGGAACCCGATGGCGATCTGTGGCTTGGCACCAGCCTCGGCCTCCTGCGCATGCGTGGGCAGGCAGTCGAGCCGTTCACGCAGAGAGCGGGCTTCTATGGCGACGCGGTGTTCGCGATCCTCGATGACGACAATGGCCATTTCTGGTTGAGTTCGAATCGAGGCATCGCACAGTTGGCGCGAGCCGACATGGCTGCGCTCGACCGCGGCGACGTGCAGAAGATCGAGCCACACTGGTATGGCAAGGACGACGGCATGCTGTCGCAGCAGGCGAACGGGGCATCGCAGACGCCGGCATGGCGCACGCGCGACGGGCGGATGTGGTTCGGCACGGCCAATGGCGGGGTTGTGGTAGACCCAAAGCACCAGCGCATGAACGCGCTGCCACCGCTGGTTTCAGTCGAGCGTGTGGTCGTGGATGGCAAGGACGTCGACCCGAGCCAGGTGGGCCGTATCGGCCCCGACGTCGAACGCATCGAACTGCACTATGCCGCGATGAGCTTCGTGGCGCCCGCTGCGGTCCAATACCGCTACCGCATTGAAGGCTTCGATCGCGGCTGGATCGACGCGGGGCCCGGCCGGACAGCGTCCTACACCAATCTGCCGCCAGACGACTACGTGTTCCGTGCCATCGCGAGCAACAACGACGGGGTGTGGGACATCGAAGGCGCTCGCGTTTCCTTCACGATCGTGCCGAGCTGGTACGCGACGTGGTGGTTCCACACCCTCTTCGCAGCCTCCGTCATCGGCCTGCTGGCAGCGATCTACCGCTTGCGCGTGTGGCGTCTGCACGAGCGCCAACGCGAACTGACGCGCGAAGTCGCACAACGAACCGTGGCATTGCGCGATGCGAACGCCGAACTGCAACGCATCGCAGCGCTCGACGGCCTCACCCACATCGCAAACCGTAGCGCATTCAACCAGCGCCTGCGGCAGGCATGGAGCGAACACGCGGCGGCTCGCGCGCAACTCGCCGTGCTTGTGTGCGACATCGATGCGTTCAAGGCCTACAACGATACGTATGGCCATCTCGCCGGCGATGTGGCATTGACCGCAGTCGCGCGCGCGTTGAGCAAGGTGCTGCGCTCGAAGGCAGACATCGCCGCGCGCTACGGCGGCGAGGAGTTTGCGGTGCTGCTCACTGGCTGCGACACGAGCGAAGCGGCCGTCGTCGCGCAGAGCATGCTCGAAGCCGTGCGTGCACTTTCAATCGAACATCGCGCCTCGACCACGGCCCCGCACGTGACGATCAGCATCGGCGTCGCTGCCACGGTACCGGTCGCCTCGGAATCACCGGAAGGCCTGCTTCGCCGTTCAGACGAGGCGCTGTATCGCGCGAAGGCGGCGGGGCGCAATCGCATCAGTGAGCCTCTCATCGATGGCTGACGCCTGCAGGCTTTCACGGCGCTAGCCACGGGCGGGCGCCGACGAAAAGGCTCGGCGGCGCGAAGGGGACACCTTGGAAGAGCGTGCTCCCGCAAAAATCCAACGGCTGCCGCCGCCGTGTTGAGTGAGTCACGCGGCGCACGTGCCGCGCCCGGCTGTGCGCACGCTCCGGCGCAGCCACGGCCCCACATGCTGGGGCTCGTTCCGGTCACCGCACCGCCTTCCTTCGTTCTACACTCCCGCCCCAACCCAGTGGAGAGCAAGAATGAAACACATTGCCGCATTCGTTGCAGCGTCCATGTTCGCGTTGACGAGTCAGGCGCAAGGGGCCGACGGTGCATCCGCAGCGCCTGCCGTCACCGTATTCAAGGCTGCGCACCTGTTCGACGGCAAGAGTGGCACGCTGAGTTCACCCGCTGTCGTCGTGGTCAAGGACGAGCGCATCACCGCCGTCGGCAGCGACGCCGCGATTCCCGCCGACGCCAAGGTGATCGACCTCGGCGACGCAACACTCTTGCCGGGTTTCATCGACGCACATACGCATATCACCATGGATCACGATGACGACTGGGCGAAATCGTTCTATGAAAACACCTTGCGCTCGGCAGTCGAGCAATCGTTCCACGCGGAAGCCAATGGGCGCGCGACGCTGCGCGCGGGCGTCACCACCGTGCGCGACGTCGGCAGCAGCGATTTCATCGATGTCGCCCTGCGCAACGCCATCAAGGACGGGCTCGCGGAAGGCCCGACGATTTTCGCCGTCGGCCACGCGATCGGCTCCACCGGCGGCCATTGCGACAGCGCGCCTGTACCGCCCGACCGCATGAAGCCGTCGGGAACGATGGAAGGTGTCTGCAACGGCGCGGAATCGTGCCGCCAAGCTGTGCGCGAGCAGATGAAATACGGCGCTGACTGGATCAAGATCTGTGCCTCGGGCGGCGTGTTGTCCGAATCCGATCCGGTCGACGTGCCGCAACTGACGCCCGCCGAACTCGGCGCGATCATGAGCGAAGCGCATGCATGGGGCCGCAAGGTGGCCGCGCATGCGCACGGCGACCTCGCCGCGAAGCAGGCGGTCGAAGCCGGCGTCGACTCGATCGAGCACGGCAGCTTCCTCAGCGCAGCCACATTGCAGCTGATGAAGCAGAAAGGTGTCTACCTCGTGCCAACGCGCATGACCCAGCTGTGGGTGAACAAGAAGGCCGACACCTATCCGCCAAAGATTGCCGCGAAAGCGCGCGCCGCCTACACGGCACACGGCGAGATGATGAAAAACGCACTGAAGATCGGCGTGCTCATCGCCTACGGCACCGATGCGGCCGTCTATCCGCACGGAATGAATGCCGAGGAATTTGGGGACTACGTCGATCTGGGCATGAGCCCTGCCGCGGCGCTGATGACGAGCAGCCAGGGCTCGGCAAGGTTGCTCGGGATCGCCGCCGAGACCGGCACGCTCGAAGCCGGCAAGTTTGCCGACATCGTCGCCGTACCTGGCGACGTGCTCAAGAATGTTCGCGCAACGGAGCACCCGCTGATGGTGATGAAACACGGAAAGAAAGTGCGAATGGATTGAATCAACGCAGATACCTGTTCAAGGCGACGTGGCATCGTCAACGCGTGCTCACGTCATTCGGATCTGCGCGATCGCAGGTCCAGAACTCAACGTCGGGAATACTCACATGAAGCATCTGAAGAAAATGACCGCCCTCGCCGCCCTTGGTATCGCGGCGTTCTCCTCGTACGCGATCGCCGAGTTGAAAGTCGGTGCGAAAGCGCCTGACTTCACCTTGCCCGCCTACCTCGCCGGCACGCCGTTCACGTTCAGCCTCGCCGACGCCCTGAAGAAAGGCCCGGTCGTGGTCTACTTCTTCCCGGCCGCGCACACGTCCGGCTGCAATGTCGAAGCGCACCTGTTTTCAGAAGCGATCGAGAAATTCAAGGCCGAGAACACCACGGTCATCGGCGTCACCGCGGGCAACGTGAGCGAGCTCGCCGACTTCTCCAAGGAAACCGAGCATTGCGGTGGCAAATTCCCGGTCGCGGCGGATGACGGCGCAAAAATCGCCAAGGAATACGATTCGACCTTGACGATGAAGCCCGGCTGGTCCAACCGCTCGTCGTATCTGATTGCTCCGTCCGGAATGATAGCGGCGGAATATTCGGCGCTGAGCCCGAACGAGCATGTGAAGAAGATGCTCGACGCTGCGAAGGCGCTGAAGAAGTAACGACCGCATCGACTACATCCGCTCTCATCCGATTGTTTCCACGACCTCCAAGGGAAAGCCAATGAACGCTGTCCGCCGCCAGCATCGCAACTTCCGACGTTCAATGGCTTTCCCCTTTGTCGTTTCCGCGATGTTGATCGGACCGGGTGTTTGCGTTGCGGCGAAAACCGATACCGCGCTCATCCAGCGCGAAGTGACCATGCGCCACGACGAAGCCGTCAAGCGCCTGCAGGACTGGATCGCCCTGCCCTCGATTGCGGCCGAGAACCGCAATGCACGCGAAGGCGTCGAGTACATGGCGAAGCTCGCGCGCGACGCAGGATTCCAGAAGGTCGACATCATCGAGACCGATGGCAAGCCCGGCGTGTTCGCGACGCTGGATGCGGGTGCGGCGAAGACGGTCGGTCTGTACTTCATGTACGACGTGAAGCGGTTCGACCCGGCCGAATGGAGTTCACCGCCTCTCGAAGCGAAACTGATCGACAAGCCCGGTCTTGGCAAGGCGATCATCGGGCGCGGCGCGGTAAATCAGAAAGGACCCGAGTCGGCCTTCCTCGCCGCGCTGCACGCGATCCGCGGCGCGGGCAGGAAGATGCCGGTGAATCTCGTGATGGTTGCCGAGGGTGAGGAAGAAATCGGTTCGCCGCACATCGGCCAACTCGTGCGTCGACCCGAAGTACAGGCGGCTCTGGCGAAGACCGTCGGTGTGTTCATGCCTTCGGCGTCGCAGGATCTGGATGGCGGCGTCACCGTCACGCTCGGCGCAAAAGGTGTCGTCGAACTCGAGCTCGTATCCAGTGGGGACAAATGGGGGCGCGGACCCGCAAAGGATATCCATTCTTCCTTGAAAGCGATGGTCGACAGCCCCGCATGGCATCTGGTCAAGGCGCTCGACACGCTGGTCTCCGCTGACGGCAACACGATCACGATCGACAACTATCCCGTCGCGCCGCCCATCAGCGCGGAAGACAAGGTGATGGTCGCGGCGGCGATGCCCACGCGCGACGAAGCAAAAGTGAAGAAGCAATTCGGCGTGCAACACTGGATCGACGACCTCGGCTGGCAGGCCGCGAGCGAACGCCTCGTATCGCAACCCACGGTCAACATCGAAGGCCTCGTCGCCGGCTACACCGGCCCCGGCGGCAAGACCGTATTGCCGCATCGCGCGGTGGCGAAGATCGACATGCGCCTGGTGCCGGGCATGAAGATGGTTGACGCTGTCGCGGCCTTGAAGGCGCATCTGGCGAAACACGGTTTCGGCGACATCGAAGTCAACGTGAGTGGTGGCTACGACTCGACCAGCACGAAGGCCGACACGCGCCTGATCCAGGCGCAGATTGCTGTACTCACGCACGATGGGCTGAAGCCCACCCTATGGCCGCGCAATGCCGGCTCGTATCCCGGCTTCGTCTTTACCGACGCGCCACTCAAGCTTGCATCGGGGCATTTCGGACTCGGCAACGGCAGCGGCGCGCACGCGCCCGACGAGTACTACCTGATTGATTCGACCAACCCGAAGATTCGCGGCTACGACGGTGCTGTGATGTCGTTCGTAGAGTATCTGTACGAACTGGCGAAATAAGCGAGCTTGATGGTGAAAAAAAATGCGGCGGCCGTGAGTTTCTTGCGCAGCCGATGATGGTCGGTCGCGAGGCTCTTATCGCTCGCACCCGACCACCTCGCCTTGGCGAACGCATTCTGGAGACTATGCATTCCTGAAAAGCCCTCCCCTTCAAGGGGGTGAAGAGGTGCCTTTGCGGACCACCGGTCCGCGCACCGATGAACGCCCGAAGGCTGTGCCTGAGGGCCGGGGCGTTGGGTGGGAATGGTGTTCTCGCTCGCACTCGGCCACCTCGACTTGGCCAAGGCATTCTGCAAATCACGCATTCGTGGAAAGCCCTCCCCTTCAAGGGGAGGGTTGGGTGGGGATGGTGTTCCCGCTCGCACCCGGCCACCCCGCCTTGACCAAGGGATTCTGCAGATCGTTCTCAAGGGATGCGACGACGCAATGGCGCCCCGGAACAGCAATTGGCTGCTATCACCCGAGAGCGTGCCGTGCGCACCCATGTCTCGCGCGGGCTTCTTGTTGTTGGCGAGAGGGAAACGTCTGCCCCGGCCAACCTTCGCCTGCTCGAGGTGAATCGCCCGACCGAGACGGCCCACTTGTGCAAGCAGATGGTCCAGCAGACGCGGCCGTCGCGAAATGGCCAACTCACTTGTCGCCACCGACGTCGAATGAGAGGATCGTCCCGTCACCACCAACTCCTCCCGTAAAGGCCGCGGGAATAGTTTGCGGGAATACATCCCACCATCGGCGTAATCCGTTGATTTGTACAGGACGGTGCCTACAGCCAAGTGCCTCGGAACCGGATTCGGTTTCAGGAATACATCTCACTTCGCAACCGAATAGTAGTTGTGCCGCAAGAGAGAGTTAACCGAATGCTGGCATTAGATAGTTCGCGTTGGTCCGAATTGCGGCATGCGTACGGCCCTGCGACGGATACTCCCGACCTCCTTCGGAGGCTTCAGAGCCTGCCGAATTCCGAGGTGATAGTGAGCCATGGTTTTCCCTGTGGAGCTCGCTGGCGCATCAAGGTGATGTCTATTCAGCCTCCTTTGCTGCGGTGCCTCACGTTATTGCGGCACTCTCCACCGCGCCAACTGAGGTCTCATTTACCTACTTTCAGTTTCCAGCCTGGGTGGAGATATGCCGCAAGAATAGTGGCGTAGCTATCCCGCAAGATTTGGAATCCGCGTATTTCTTAGCGCTCGCGGAGCTTCCATCACTTGTCGCAGCTGCGGCGGTCTGTCCATGGGACCATAGTTTTACTGCGTGTGCGTTGTCTGCTGTGGCAGCGGCAAAAGGTGATGTTAAAGTTGCGGAGGCTGCAATGGAGCTCACCCCCGAAGTGGCCGAAGCTTTCCTTGAGTGGTTTGCCTCGCAGTAGCGGCACAACTATTCGTCCAAGCCGACCGCTAACGCGGCGGCTTAACTCTGGTGTTGAAGCTGTAGAAAAACCCATTTCCCGCCGCTGAAAGATCCGCCGCGCTGGCGGATTTTTCGTTTTGTCGTCGTGAAGGCCTTCGCTCGTTTCTGGTTTGTCGCTGACGCACTAATTTTGGCCGTCCATACGGCCGTATCACCCGTATTTTGCGGGCGCTTGCCCGCTCAAGCGGCCAGCTTGCCGTACAACTGCAACTTGGCCATGTTGTGGACGATGCAGAACAGCTTCCACTGCGTGTCGACTTTGGCTTGGCCTCTTAGCGTGAATCGACGCAGGCCGCGTTGCTGAATGTGACCGAACACCGGCTCGATCAGCCCCATGCGATGGGCGTAGGTTGCACGTCCCGCGGGACTGTCGATTTTCTCTCGCATGGCGCGGCAGTGTGGGTGAGGTAGCTTGCTCGCGACCGTGCCCTCGAAGAACGCCACCTGACGCACCGCGGTGACGTCGGGCTTTCGTAGGCACTGACTACGCAGTGGGCAGCCTTCGCACGTGGCGGTCGTGCCTTTGAACACCGTGGCCTTGCGTCCGCCAATGATCGCGTTCGCACTATTGAGTTTGAGTGCCTGATTCGCCGGGCACACACAGGTGCCGTGCTCGCGGTCGAAGGTGAAGTCCTTGGGTTGGAACGTCTTCGCTTTGCTGGCCGGCTTGTGCACACGAGCATCGGTGTAGCGCGGGTCCCGCTTACGCATTTGGCCATCCGCGATATAGCCGTCGATGGTGTCGGCGGCCAACGCTTTCAGGCCACGTTCGCTGTTGTAGCCCGCGTCCGCCAGGAACGCGGCTTCATCGACTGCGCCGGCCTTGCCAATCGCTGCAAAGTGGTCACGCACACCGTCAATCACCGGCTTGAGCAGGTCGTGTTCTTGCGGCGTGCCGTGCGCTTGCGCTTCGACAATCACCTGATGCACGTCATCCACCGCGGCGACACCAATATAGCCTTGCACCACGCCGTGGCCGCTTTTGAGCGTCGCACTCTGGGGGTCGGTGATGTTGCGCTTGATCGGCGTGCCTTTGGCGCCGAGCCGTTCGGTCGTGGTGGCCAGCGCGGTGCGCAGCTTGTCTGCGTTCTTGCGCAACGTGGCGATGGTGCGTTCTTCATGCTG
>JBDSXV010000082.1:0-8947 GCA_039926025.1 Dokdonella sp. | reverse complement strand
GTCCCGAGAAAATGCGCGGCTCGCCCGAATAGCTCAGCTGGTTAGAGCACTTGACTGTTAATCAGGGGGTCGTTGGTTCGAGTCCAACTTCGGGCGCCAGATACAACAAGAAAGCCTGCAGCGATGCAGGCTTTCTTGTTTTTGGCGATCTGCATACCGCGCAACACAGGCGATGCGACGCCCGCCAGCCTTCAGCCCACCCAACAACGCTGCGCCGGCGGCATGCGCACGATCGCAATGATCGCGTCGATCCAGGCACGGCATTCCTGTTCAGTGAAGTGGGCGAATAGCGGCATTGCGTCCTCCTGGATAGCCAATAGTGATGTGGGTCTCAGGTACAACGTCAGACAGCGGCGAAACACGACATCGACCGCGATGATTCCTGCGCGCACGGCGTGCTCGCATCGCCGATCGGGACGAATCGTTGCGGGCGTGCGGCGGTTCGCCGCGAAACCGCGCGGAAACGATTTAACATCGAACGATGCCCGCCCGCACCCCTTCATGATGATGACCCGTAACCGCCAGTTCTGGATGGTGCAGATCGCTGCGTGGATCGGTTACGGCGTCGAGAACTTCCTTTCCGGCATCGGCTACGGCAGGCCGCTCGACTACTACAAGCTGGCCGTGTTCGATGCGCTGTGCGGCCTCGGCTTTACCCTGATCATCCGCTACGGCCTGAAGGTCAGCTGGAACTGGCCGTTGCGTTCTCGTCTTTGGGTGGGCGGCGGCGTACTCGCCGCGACCTCCGTCGCTTATGCCTACGCCTGGGCAATCGCGATGTACCAGATCTGCACCGACTGCAAACCGCCGCCGAGCATCCTGGGTTACCTGTCATATTTCGCGGGCGCGCTGTACATCCTGGCTGCATGGACCGGTGCGTACGTCGGCATCAAGCTCGCTCGCCAGCTGCAGCAGGAAAAGGAAACCGCCTTGCAGGCGACCGCGATGGCGCACCAGGCACAGTTGCGCATGCTGCGTTACCAGCTCAACCCGCATTTTCTTTTCAACACACTGAATGCGATTTCGACCCTCGTACTTGACGGCCGTCGCGAACAGGCGAACGGCATGGTCGGCGCGCTGTCCGGGTTCCTGCGCTATTCGCTCGACAATGACCCTCAGCAAAAGGTAACGCTCGATCAGGAAATCGGCGCCGTCAAACGCTATCTCACGATCGAACAGTTGCGTTTCGGCGACCGCCTCAAGGTCGGCATTCTGGTGACGCCACCGGCAGGTACTGCGCTCGTACCCAGCCTGATCCTGCAGCCGCTGATCGAGAATGCCGTCAAGTACGCCGTGTCGCGACGCGAGGAAGGCGGTCGCATCGAGATCGTCGCGCGAGTCGACGAGGGCACCATCGATATTGCCCTGCGCGACGACGGTCCGGGCAGTCTCGACTATCGCCCCGGCCAAGGCGGCGGCCACGGCGTTGGCCTGACCAACACGCGCGAACGTTTGCGGGTCCTCTACGGCGAGCAGCATCATTTCGCGATACGCCGTCTGCAACCGCAGGGCACAGAAGTCCGCCTGCGCTTTCCATTCGAGCGCTCCCCGACCGAGGAACCCGTCGCATGCGCATCCGTACCCTGATCGTCGATGACGAGCCCCTGGCGCGACGCGGTCTGGCGCTGCGTCTGGCACGGCATCCCGACATCGAGATCGTCGGCGAGGCGAGCAATGGTCGCGAAGCCTTTTTTGCAATCTCCGAGCACCAGCCGGCGCTGATGTTCCTCGACGTGCAAATGCCCGGTATCGATGGCTTCGAACTATTGCGCGCCGTGCCGACCCCGCAACTTCCGCTGACCGTTTTCGTGACCGCCTACGATGAATACGCGATGCAGGCGTTCGAGGCGAACGCGCTGGACTACCTGCTCAAGCCGATCGACGATGCGCGTCTCGATGCGGCCGTTGAACGCGCCCGTCGCGGCGTGGGCGCGCGCGATGCGGACGACCATTGCGCGCGCTTGCTGCGACTGCTGAGCAACGTCTCGGGACGACCAGACCTCACTCTCGACGAAGCGCTCGACGATGCCGAAAGCGTCGCGCACCCCAACGATGAACGCCTGTCGATCAAGGATGCCGGTCGCATCCTGCGCGTGCCGATCAACGACATCCTGTGGATCGATGCAGCCGGCGACTACATGTGCGTGCACACACCCGGCGACACGCACGTGCTGCGGGCGACGATGCGCGAACTCGAGGGGCGCCTCGATCCACGCCGCTTCCAGCGCATCCACCGCTCGACCATCGTCAACGTCAGCCGCGTCAAGGAATTGCGCTCGCACCTCAACGGCGAGTACTTCCTGATCCTCGATTCGGGCCAGCAGCTGAAGCTTTCGCGCAGCTACAAGGACAAGGTGCGGCTGTTGAATTGATTCGAGGCTGACTGCGGAAGGGCCTGCGTCGCTTGCACGACCCGCCTTCGTCGCACGCTTCATCGCCGCCTGCCCACATTCCGGCGCATCCCAAGCAACCTTCGTGACTCCTGACGCATCACAAGCGAGCGACCGACAGCGCAAGCTGCCGGCGACCAGGGAGTGCCGCCATGCGTCTGATCCAAGCGTCCATCCGCAATCCCATTGCCGTCGGTGTGGTCGTGCTGCTGATCTGCCTGTTCGGCGGAATGAGCCTGACCAAGTTGCCGCTGCAGCTGTTTCCAGACATCGACCGGCCGAACATCACGGTGTTCACTGGCTGGCGCGCGGCCTCGCCAGAGGAAACCGAGGCGGAGTTGCTGGAGCCGCAGGAGCAGGTTTTGCAGGGCTTGCCCGGCGTCGAGGAAATCGAAGGTAACGCGAACACCGGCGGCAGCTTCATCAGCCTGACCTTCGCGATCGGCACCGACATGCGCACCGCGCTGATCGACGTGATCGGCCGCATGAATCGCGTGCGTTCGCAACCGCAGGACGCCGAGCGGCCGGTCATCCAGGTCGGTGGCGGCGGCAACGACTCGAACGATTCGCTGTCCTGGTTCTTCGTGCAATTGCTCCCAGGCACACAGGGACCGATCGAGAACTATCGCACCTACATCGAAGACGTGATCAAGCCGCGTATCGAGGCGGTGCCCGGTGTCGCCGCAGTCAACGTGAATGCGGGACCGCCCGATGATGTGCGCATCACGGTCGACCTGGCCAAGGCCGCTGCTGTCGGCGTCGGTATTCCCGACATCGCCGCGAAAGCTGCTCGCGCGACCGACGTCTCGGCAGGTCAGATCGGTCTCGGCCGTCAGCAGTACACGCTGCGCTTCACGGGTCGCTACCAGCCTAAGGATCTGGGCGAACTCGTGCTGGCTTGGCGCGATGGACGTCCGATCAAGCTCGGCGATGTCGCAACAATCGAAAAGAACCCACCCGAGCAGCAGTTCTTCGTCTACCAGAACGGCAATCCGGCGATCGGCCTGCAGGTATTGCGGGCACCCGGCGCAAACGTGCTCGGCACGCTGGAACAGGTGAAGAAGGTCGTCGATGAAATGCGCGGCGGTCCGCTGAAGACGCGCGGGCTCGGTATCGAGCAGAGTTTCGATTCGGCGCTGTTCATCCATCGCGCCGTCAATCTGCTCAGCGAAAACCTGATCGTGGGTGCCCTGCTCGCGCTGCTCTGCGTTTGGTGGTTCATGCGCGACTGGCGCACGACCCTGCTGATCGCGAGCGCCATTCCCGTCTGCCTGCTCGCGACCTTCGGCGCACTCTCCCTCGCGGGGCGCAGCCTCAACGTGATTTCGCTGGCGGGCCTCGCGTTTGCCGTCGGCATGGTCGTGGAGGGCGCGATCGTCGTCTCCGGAAACATCATTCGCTTGAAAGAAGCGGGCATGACGCCGCTCGAAGCCGCACGCGAAGGCACCGCGCAGGTCGTGCCTGCGCTCATCGCCTCGACGATCACGACGATCGCGGTGTTCCTGCCCGTGCTGTTCCTGCGCGATGTGGAAGGCCAGATCTTCGCTGATCTGGCGCTGACCATTTCAATCGCGGTTGCGCTGTCGATCGTGGTCGCGATCACCGTCTTGCCGGCCGCCGCAGGTGGCTGGCTCAAGGCGAAGAAATTGAAGTCAGGCTTCGGCGATGGTTGGCCGGCAGTCACCGAGCGCATATTGCGCTGGACGGATAGCCGTCCAAAACAGTTCGGCTGGGTGTTCGCCCTGCTCGTCATGCCGCTCGCTGCAAGCTGGTATTTCCTGCCTAAACTCGACTATCTGCCGCCGGTCAAGCGCGCCGCGATCGATGTCAACTTCAGTTTCCCGCCGGGCATGAGTCCGGAAGTGGTCAACCGCGAAATCGGCGGCAAGCTGATTGAGCGTCTGGCGCCGTACATGAAGGGCGAGAAGCAGCCCGCACTGAAGAACTACTACATGTGGCTTTGGCCCGGCGGCGGCACGATAGGCGCGCGCGTCGTGGATGAAAAGCGCATCGGCGATCTCGAACGCGTGATGCGTGACGAGATCATCAAGGGCTTCCCGGATACGCGCGCGTTCGCTGGCGAGGGGGAGTTGTTCGGCGGTGTCGGCGGCTCGGCGCGTTCGATCGCGATCCACTTGCAAAGCGATGACGCCGAAACGCTGAATCGCGTCGCCGAGGAAGGCCGTCTTCTTCTTGAACAGAAGTTCCCTGGCGCCAACGTGCAGGCGAATCCGAACACGGATCAACACTCGCTGGAGCTGCGCGCAGTGCCGAACGACCGCCGTATCGCCGAAGCCGGCTGGGATCGCGCTTCGGTCGGCACCATCGTGCGTGCACTCGGCGACGGCGCCTGGCTCGGCGAATATTTCGATGGCGCCAACCGCCTGCCGATCATTCTGCGGGCGGACCGGCGCGAAACGGCCGAAGCGCTGACCGAAGCGCCGCTGGTCACGCCGAGTGGCCAGGTCGTGCCGCTCGGTGACGTGATCAAACTGGAGACGACACTCGGTCCGGGGCAGATACGCAGACTTGATCACCGCCGTACGGTCACGCTGACGATGGACCCGCCGCAGACGCTGTCGCTGGAAGATGCGCTGAAGACACTGCAGAACGAAGTCGTGCCGGCGCTCAAGGCAAAGCTGCCCGCCGACGCGAACATCCGCCTCGCCGGCAGCGCGGATCGCCTGCAGGCGACGGTCACGACGATGGCGAAAAATTTCGCGCTGGCCCTGCTCGTGCTGTTCCTGCTGATGGCCGCCATGTTCCGCTCGCTGCGCGATGCGTTCGTCGTCGTGATGACCGTGCCCGTCGCCCTGGTCGGTGGCGTGCTTGGTCTGCGCGTGTTGGGCCTTGTCGCCTTCCAGCCGCTGGACCTGCTGACCATGATCGGCTTCATCATGATGGTTGGCGTGATCGTGAACCACGCGATCCTCCTCGTGGATCGCACGCGCGACGCGCAGAACCACGGCCACGATCTGGAAGAGTCGATTCGCCAGGCGCTCAACCAGCGCCTGCGCGCGATCCTCGCGAGCACGCTCACGGGCGCACTTGGCGCGCTGCCTATGGCGATCAATCCTGGCCCCGGGAGCGTGATCTATCGCGGGCTTGCGGCGGTCAACGTCGGTGGCGTGATTGTCGCGATGGTGTTTTCACTGCTGCTTCTGCCGAGCCTGATGCGGCTGACGACGCGCAAGGCCGTCGCAAGGATCGCAGCGCCGGTTGCGCAAGATCGCAGCGACCTGGCGCGCGCTGCGTGATCGCGCAGCTACAAGAATCAAGAATGGAGGATTTCATGCACAAGAAAGTTCCGATATGTGTCGCGCCGACCGCGCTTGCGCTTGCCCTGTTGGCCGGCGCAGCCCAGGCACAGGCCTCCGCGCCGCCCGCACCCGTCGTCGAGGTGGCCAAGGCCGATCTCGCACCGATCGCGCCGCGACGCTGGGTGCCAGGCAGCATTGTCAGTAGCGATGATGCCAAGCTCGCCACCAGCGCGGCTGGCCGCGTCGAATACGTTGCCGAAGTCGGTACGCGCCTCAAGACCGGCGAACGGGTTGCGAAGCTCGAAGACCAGGCGATCCGCCTGCATCTCGAGGACACGCGCAGTGAAGTTGCGCGGATCAAGGCGCAGCGCGAACTGGCCGAGCGCCAGAACGAGCGCCTGGAGAAACTCGTCGCCAGCCACAGCATCGCAGCGAATCAGCTCGACGAGGCGCATGCGCAAGTTACCCAGTTCGCGGCGCAGCTGCGTCAGGCGGAAGTACGTGTGCGCTCCGCCCAGTACGATCTCGACCAGACCGAAGTGCGCGCGCCGTTCCCGGGTGTGGTCACAGAACGCCTTGCGCAGCGCGGCGAATTCGTCGCGACCGGGGCGGCGATTGCCCATCTCGTCGACATCACGCATCTGGAGGCGCGCGTGCAGGCGCCGCTGGCTCTGGCGGCGATGGTGCATCCGGGCATGGAGCTCGCCTTGCGCGCTGGCGACAAGTCGTTGAAGGCACGCGTGCGTGCGGTCGTGCCGGTGGGCGAGGAGCATTCGCGCCAGTTCGAATTGCGCATCGCGCTGAGCGATACGGCGCTGCTGGTCGGAAACGCCATCGAGGTCTCGTTGCCGGAGCGCGAGGGCGCAAAGACGATGGCCGTTCCACGCGATGCACTCGTGGTACGTGCAGACGGCAGCTATGTCGTGCGCGTGGCCAACGACGGTGGCAGCGAGCGCATCAGCGTGCACGCGGGCGCGAGCGATGGCCAGCTGACAGCCGTCGAAGGCTTGCTCAACGCTGGCGATCTTGTCGTCGTGCGCGGAGCCGAGCGGCTTTCGCCGGGTCAGAAGGTGCAGATCGCCGCACAGGGGACTTTGGCTGTGAACACCGCGAGCGTGACGCCGGCCAAGCCGCCGGGCTGATGCCGCCGGATCGCGACGATCCCCTTCCGCAGCGGAAGAGGATCGGTATTGCGCTTAAGCCGCCGAGTGGATGCGATAGCACGGCACATAACGCGCGCCCGGCAACTTCATGCGGTGTTGCGCAACGAAGCTCGCCAAAAGCGCGTCCAGCGCCTGCATGATGTCGCGATCGCCATCGATCTCGAACGGACCATCCTTCTCGATCGCGCGCATGCCCTCTTCCTTCACGTTGCCGGCCACGATGCCGGAAAACGCACGCCGAAGGTTCGCCGCGAGTTGATGCGGCGGCTGCGCGTGATGCAGGTTCAAGGCGGCCATGGCGGCATGCGTCGGCTGGAAAGGCTCCTGCAATTCACGCTCGATGTGCAGCGCCCAATTGAAATAGAACGCGTCCTTGGTATCGAGCCGGTTGATGCGCACACGCTCGATGCCCTTGTCGATCTGGCGCGCAACTTCGCGCGGATCGTCAACGATGATCTTGTAGTGACCCGCCACATCGTCGCCTAGCGCGAGGCGCAGGAAACGATCGATTTGCTCGAAATAGGCCGCCGATTCGCGTGGACCGGTGAAGATCAGCGGGAACGGGCTGTTCGCATTGTCCGGGTGCAGCAGGATGCCGAGCAGGTAGAGAATTTCCTCCGCCGTACCGACGCCACCCGGAAACACGATGATCGCGTGACCGATGCGCACGAAGGCCTCGAGGCGCTTCTCGATGTCCGGCATGATCACGAGGTTGTTGACGATCGGGTTCGGCGATTCGGCCGCGATGATGCCGGGCTCCGTTATGCCGATATAGCGGTTGGTGCGGCGGCGCTGCTTCGCATGCGCGATCGTCGCGCCCTTCATCGGGCCCTTCATCGCGCCCGGACCGCAGCCGGTGCAGATATCGAACGCGCGCAGACCGAGCTCGTAGCCGACACGCTTGGTGTACAGGTATTCGTCGCGCCCGATCGAATGACCGCCCCAGCAGACGACCAGATTCGGATCAACGTTTGGCCGCAGCACGCGTGCGTTGCGCAGGATCTCGAACACCGCGTTGGTGAGACCGGAAGAATCCGAGAGATCGAACAGGCCGGCAGCGATCTTGTTCGCCACGTAGACGATGTCGCGCACAACCGCAAACAACAATTCGTTGACGCCGCGGATCATGTGTCCGTCGACGAAGGCGTCGGCCGGCGCGTTCTTCAATTCCAGCTTGACGCCGCGATCCTGCTGCAGGATCTGGATGTCGAAATCGGGGTAACGATCGAGCAAGGCGCGCGCATCGTCGCTCGCGCTACCCTGGGTCAGCACGGCGAGCGCGCAACGGCGCAGCAATTCGTGCAGACCGCCGGTGCCGGCATCGCGCAGACGCGCGACTTCCTGGCGCGACAACAGATCGAGGCCCGCGACCGGCGAAATGCGTGCGCTGACCGTGGCGTGACGAAGCAACTCGGGTTCCATCCGTCTATCCTTTTTACTGATTCGTGCCGGTCACGCCGGCGAAGACTGCTAGCAATGCCAAACCTGTGCGCGCAGGTCAAGTGCAGGGGCGGCCGTGCCCGATTCGCTGATGCGGACCGCGCCCGCCGAACCGGCATACCGTCCATCCATGGCCAGCCGGAATTTGCTCCTGCAATTCGACCCACACGGATGTGGGGAGTGTTCGCGGATGCCGGGAGCATCCGCGGACCCGCCATTCGGGCCATCCATGGCCAGCCGGAATTTGCTCCTGCAATTCCGCCATTCGGGCCATCCATGGCCGTCAAAAGCAAACGGCCGGCGCAAGGCCGGCCGTTTGACTGAAACGACGATGGATTGTCAGAACGTGTAGCGCAAGGTTACCAGCACCGACCAGCGCGACTGGGCGACGTTGTCTTCCTTGATGTACGCCGGTGCGTTGTAGCCGCCGCCGCTCGTTGTCGGCAAGGCATAGATGTACTGGCCGGTTGCCGGATCGACGCCGCGGAAGTTCGCCAGGCTGCGGGTGAAACCACCGGCGCTTGCGAACGGTACGTCGTAGATCTGTCCCCAATCCTTGTTCAGCATGTTGCCGAGATTGAAGATGTCGAAGCGGATTTCACCCTTGTTGCCCTTGAACAGGCCCGGGATTTCCTGACGCAGGCTCAGGTTGATCTGGTTGATCCACGGCGACGTCGCGCCGTTCTGACCCACC
>JBDSXV010000081.1:0-14995 GCA_039926025.1 Dokdonella sp. | reverse complement strand
ACGTCTGCAGCGCTTGAGCGAGCGCTCCAACGACACGGGCCTGGCACTTGGCAGTGACGTGATGGCGACAGCGCTGCAGGGATATGCCCTGTTGAAGGTCGTTGGAAAGAATCAGGGACTGGAAGCCCTGCGCAAGTCCCTCGGAACGCGTTTCAGCAGGAGCTCACGTCAACCGGAGACCAAAGCAGCGTAGCCAGTCTGCTTCAAAACATGTTGCAAAACGTTCCGAGCCGCAGCGATGCGGCTTTTTTGTTGTCTGCCCACGGATGGAAGCCTGCAGCGCAGCCTTTTTTCCGTGCTGTGAAAGAAATTTTCCGTACTCATGCCGATCGCAAACGCGTCGTCGCAGAACATTTCCGGGGTTGCCGAGAAATTTTCTCCATCACCCGAGGGAATTTCCGCAGTCACGCGGAAATTTCATGGTCCGATGTCGATGAATTCCCCATGCGCGGCGTCGTGAACTGCAAGGGTGTTCAAAAATTCCTCTCACGTCCGTCGCTCGCCCCGGCACTCGAGTTTCCAGCCGAAGCGATGCAGATCGGGATTGCGTGAGCGGCCGTCATTGACAGCCAACTGCACGTGTGGGGCGTCTCGGACGCGCCGTCTGTCCGCCTCCACCTTCCTTGACGTAGCAGATCGAACGAAAGCGGCGGGTCCAAGACCCACCCTACGGCCCTCGGCCCCCGACCCCGGCGCCCGAGGTTTCCTCAGCCCCCTTTTGTGCAATCCTTGACGCGTGGGGAATGCTGCTTGGCATCGATGGACTGGGGTGGGGTCCCTGTCAGCAGCGACGGCACGTGTGACGTGGTGTCCGGCACCGGCGCGAGCAGTCCAGAATGGGGACGTCTTCGAGGGGAAGGAAAATGACGATCGCGACACTTCGTTCGGCACGGCCGAGCGCGTTGCGTCTTGGCGCGGCTCGTATTGCGATCAACATGCGCACGCGCAGGACGAAACGGCTGCGCGCTGCCGCGTTGATGCCCGCGCTGTGGATGGCCGTCGTTCTGATGCTGACCCCGCTGCCGGGATGGGCTTCCAACCTCTACAGCTGGTCGGGTGCGTCCAGCGCGCTCTGGTCAAATCCTGCGAACTGGACTCCCAACGGCGTTCCCACCGATGGCGATACGCTGGCGTTTCCTTCGGGCGCCGCCAACATCACCAACACCAACGACCTCGCGGCAGGAACGACCTTTGTCAGCTTGGTGTTCAACGGCAACAGCTACACGCTCAACGGCAATGCCATCGTACTGACCAGTTCGATCTCAGCGACTGTGGGCACGACGACCGTCAATCTACCGATCAACGTCAGCAACAATGCTGTGACGTTCGACGCCTACGACCTCGTGCTCGGCGGCAGCCTGAGTGGTAGCGGTCCGATCACCACCAGCTATACCAGTGGGTACGGCGTGCACATCGCGGCATCGGGCAGCTACAGCGGCACGATTACCGCCAACGGCCATCTGTGGTTCAACGCAGTCTCGCTACCGATTGCGGCCATCGCCAGCGGCGCCATCCTGCATCTGGACGGTGCGTCGCTGCCCACCACAGCGGTGACGCATACGGGCGGCGCCTATGCCTTCAATGGCTACGGCACGATCGGTGCGCTGACAGCGACCGGTGCGGTGTTTCCCGGCGACAACTATTTGTGCGGCAATGCCACGGCAGGCCAGATCAATACCGGCAACCTGAGCCTTAACGGCCAAGGCTGTTTCGCCATGAACGGTGCTGCAGCGGGAACCGGTTACAGCCAGCTCAACGTGGCGGGAACGGTGTCGCTGGGTGCCGGCTCTACGCTCAATGTCTCCTTGTCGCCGAGCTACGTTCCGGCGCAGGGGCAGTCGTTCGTGTTGATCAAGAACGACGGTGCCGATGCGGTCAGCGGGACGTTCAACGGACTGCCTGGAGGCAGCGTCATCACGCTGAACTCGGTTTATCAGTTCAGCGTCAGCTATGTCGGCGGCAGCGGCAACGACGTGGTGCTGACCTGCACCGTGGCGCCGCACGCCTGGACCGGTGCCACCAATGCGCTGTGGTCCAACGCCAACAACTGGAATCCGGCCACCGTGCCGCAGGCCGGCGACACGCTGCTGTTCCCGTCGGGCGCGGCCAACATCACCAACACCAACGATCTGGCAGCATTCACTTCGTTTCCGAGCCTGGTCATCAGTGGTGGCGGCTACACGCTCAACGGCAATGCCATCGTACTGACCAGTTCGATCGTGGCGACCACGGGCACGACGACTGTCAACCTGCCGATCAACGTCAGCAACAACGCCGTGACGTTCGACGGCTATGACCTCGTGCTCGGCGGCAGCCTGAGTGGCACCGGGCCGATCACCACGAATTTCACCGGTGGGTATGGCGTGCGCATTGCCGCATCAGGCAGCTACAGCGGCTCGATCACCGCCAATGGGCATCTTCGCTTCGATGCCGTATCACTGCCGGTGGCCGCCATCGCCAGCAATGCCATCCTGCAGCTCAATGGCGCATCACTGCCCGCTACGTCCGTGACGCACAGCGGAGGCAGCTACGCGCTCAATGGCTTCGGCACGATCGGCGCGCTGACGGCGACCGGCCCGGTGTTTCCCGGTCTCAACTATTTGTGTGGCAGTGCGACCGCCAGTCAAATCAATACCAGTAACCTGAGCCTCAGCGGTCAAGGCTGTTTCGCCTTGAACGGTGCTGCAGCGGGAACCGGCTACAGCCAGCTCAACGTAGCGGGCAGCGTGACGCTCGGTGCCAGCTCTTCGCTCAACGTCAGCCTGTCGCCGAGTTTCATTCCGGCCCAGGGGCAATCGTTCGTGTTGATCAACAACGACGGTGCCGATGCGATCAGCGGGACGTTCAACGGCCTGCCCGAAGGAAGCGTCATCACGCTGAACTCGGTCTACCAGTTCACCGTCAGCTATGTCGGTGGCAGCGGCAACGACGTGGTGCTGACCTGCACTGTGGCGCCGCACGCCTGGACCGGTGCGACCAATGCGCTCTGGTCCAACGCCAACAACTGGAATCCTGCCACCGTACCGCAAGCCGGCGACACGCTGCTGTTCCCGTCGGGTGCGGCCAACATCACCAACACCAACGATCTGGCAGCGTTCACCTCATTTCCGAGCCTGGTCGTCAGCGGGAGTGGCTACACGCTCAACGGCAATGCCATCGTGCTGACCAGCTCGATCGTGGCGACCACGGGCACGACGACTGTCAACCTGCCGATCAACGTCAGCAACAACGCCGTGACGTTCGACGCTTATGACCTCGTACTCGGCGGCAGCCTGAGTGGCACCGGGCCGATCACCACGAGTTTCACCGGTGGGTATGGCGTGCGCATTGCCGCTTCAGGCAGCTACAGCGGCGCGATCATCGCCAATGGGCATCTTCGCTTCGATGCCGTGTCGCTGCCGGTGGCGGCCATCGCCAGCAATGGCATCCTGCGGTTTGATGGCGCATCACTGCCCGCGACGTCCGTGATGCACAGCGGTGGCGGTTACGCGCTCAATGGCTTCGGCACGATCGGCGCGCTGACGGCGACCGGCTCGGTGTTTCCAGGCCTCAATTATTTGTGTGGAAGTGCGACCGCCAGTCAAATCAATACCGCTAACCTGAGCCTCAGCGGCCAAGGCTGTTTCGCCTTGAACGGTGCTGCAGCGGGAACAGGTTATAGCCAGCTCAACGTGGCGGGCAGTGTGACGCTCGGTGCCACCTCGTCGCTCAACGTCAGCCTGTCGCCGAGTTTCATTCCGGCGCAGGGGCAATCGTTCGTGTTGATCAACAACGACGGTGCCGATGCGGTCAGCGGGACGTTCAACGGCCTGCCCGAAGGCAGCCTCGTCACACTGAACACGGTCTACCAGTTCACGCTGAGCTATGTCGGCGGCAGCGGCAATGATGTCGTGCTGACGTCGTTGAATGGCCTGCCGCTACCCAGCGTGACCTTGATCTCGTCGGTGAATCCGTCGACGCCGGGCCAGAACGTGATGTTCACTGCCACCGTATCAGGGTCGGGCCCCGTGCCGACAGGAACAGTGACCTTCTTCGATGGCTTCAGCACGCTCGCCAGCGCCCCACTCAATGGCAGCGGCGTTGCGACCTACTCCACCACCGCACTCAGCGTGGGCACACACTCGATCGTCGCGCAGTACAACAGCGATTCAAACTACGGCGGCAACGTTTCTCCTGCGCTGGCCCAGGTAGTCGGACAAGCCAGTCAGTTCCTCACCTTCAATCCGCCACCAATCGTGACGATCGGCGGCACCAGCACCGTCCTGGCCACCAGCGCCAACCCCAATTCCGGCAACGCGATCCAGTACTCGACGCTCTCGCCCGATTGTTCGGTGAATGCCTCCAGTGGCCTCGTCAACGGACTCCTGGTGGGCACGAACAACTGCACGATTACTGCCACTCAAGCAGGCAACGCCAATTATCTGGTCGGCACGGCAACGCAGATCCTGAGCATCAGCAAGGTGACGTCCACGCTGAGTCTCGGCAGCACGTGCATGCGCACCTTTGTCGAATCGCAGCCCTTCACGTTCACTGCCACGGTGACAGGCTTGAGCCCATCGGGGACGGTCGCCTTCGACGACGGAAATTTCCAGACACTGTGCAGCAGCGTCCCCCTGTCTGGAGGAACGGCCACCTGCACGACCAGCATGCTGGACTCTGCGAGCCCCACCACCACCTACTCACTTGGCGCCAGCTACAGCGGAGACGGCAATAACACCACGAGCCTGGCCTCAGCCCCGCTCGTCATCACGGTATTGGACACCGCTGAGGTGGTGTTCCGCGATGGTTTCGAGCCCGTGTCGCTGCAGTGCCCCGTGGAATGATGAAGCATTCGCCTACGTCGGACGGGAGAGCAAGAACGGCGCAACTCCCCGGCTTGGCGTATCAACGATTCCCGAAACAGGGGCAAGATTCATTTCTGACACGAGAGTCGGACAACGCCTGCAGCCTGGCGAGCCCTCCTTCATTTCTAAGGTCCTGGTTGACCAGCCACATTCATCAGCTGGTAGGCCGAGCGAAACGTTCGGCATCTGGCGCAAGATGCCGATGCTCGGCCGTGGCTACGCAAGTTGTTTCAATACGACCCGCCACCGAACAGGAACGCCAACCCCTTCCCCGCCGCGAGTGCGACCCGATTCGCAAGTGCAAGCGAGGACCGTTGCACGCTGGCGCCCATCTGCGTCACGCTTGCCGCATGCGCCTATTGCCCGCTCTCGTGTGTTGCAGCGTCTCCGCGCCAGTGTTTGCAGCGAACTACACGGTCGATGTCGGCCCGGGCATGTCGTTCGCGCCGGCGGTGCTGACTATTGCCGTTGGCGATACCGTCAAGTTCACCAACCACGGTGGCTTGCACAACGCGAAGGCGGACGACAATTCATTCCGCTGCGCGCATGGCTGCGATGGCGACGGTCATGGCGGCAACGGAGCCGCGAGCTACGACATCTGGTTCGCCAACCACACGTTCAACACAGCCGGCACGATTGGCTACTACTGCGAGACGCACGGCACGGCAACCACCGGAATGCGAGGAACGATTATCGTGCTGCCGACGACGCCGGTGGAGCTGCAATCATTCAGTGTTGATTGACGGGGCTGCGTCCAGCGCGAGACACATTCGTGCATCAAGAGCCCGACGACGATGGCCGCCATCGGGCCTGCTGCGCGACTACACGAAGCCGAGATTCTTCGTGTTGAAGTTGCTCAGGTTCGGTGTCACCAGCGCAATGTCGCTGGTACTCAAACCGAACCACTGCGCGAGCGTTGCCGTGTATTGATCCACCGATGTGGTCGGTATCATCTGCCCGTATCCACCATCGTTCGGGTTCGACGCCGATGGAGCGAGACTCGGCATTTGCGCCGCGCCGGTGCCGGCCAGATCATCGCCGTAGAACTTGCCGCCATGCACGCCGCCGCCAACGACAAAGTGGTGCGAGGCCCAGCCATGGTCGCTGCCGTTCTGGTTGTTGGACAGTGAGCGGCCGAAGTCAGAAGCAGTAAACGTGGTGGCCGCATTGGCGAGGGAGACGCTGCTGAGCGCGTTGTGGAAGCCACTGAGCGACTTGGACAGTTCGGTCAACAATCCAACTTGCGCCGTCAATTGATCGGAGTGCGTGTCGAAGCCATCCGCGGTGACAAAAAACACCTGGCGCTTCAGGCCGGTGTAGCCACTGATGTTGTTGTTGGCCGCCCAGATCAGTTGGGCGACAGTCTTCAATTGCGAACCGATCCGATCGGTGCCGCTGAAGTAGCTGCTGAAATCGGGCATGCCTGCCGCGGCCAGCGTGGCTTGAATCAGGCTGGCGGTGTTCATCGAATGACGCATGCTGGCGCCAATGGTGCGTTCGAGTACGTTGGCTTGACCGCCGCCCTGCAGCGCGTTGAATGCAGTCGCGAGCGCATTGCTTCCCGACAGTTCGTAGGGAATATCCACCACGTTCGGCCCGTAGGAATTCATCACGTAGCCATTCAGATTCTGGCCGCGCAAAAATGCATCCTGACCGCCGAGCGAAGTGAGTATGGGGATATTGGCTGGATTGGCGCTGGCGACCAGATCGGCGATGCGGCCGCCCCAACCTGTCACCGGTGCATTCGTCGGCGGCGACGATTGCCAGTACGCACTCTGATCGGCATGCGAGAACAGTTGTGGCGGCAATGCTGGATTGCCATTCTGGAACTGATCCTTGGTGACCGGCCCGACCAGTGTGCCCACGTTGGCCACGATCGCCGCGTGGCCAGCGTTGAACAGCGCCGCCAATTCGGGCATTGCGTTGTGCAGTCCATAAGGGCAACCATCGCCGGAACTTCCCAGGCCACTGGCGGGTGCGTTGAGCACGCGCAGGCCGGCAGCCGGCAAGGACAATGTCGGGCGCACGCTGGCGTAACCCGTGCGCGCTGTGCCGGAAATAGGCACGACGGTATTGAACGCATCATTGCCGCCGTACATGAATAGACAAACGAGTGCCTTGTAGTCGGGAAACGTGTAGTTGGTCACGCGGGTGGCCGCCTGCACCAGTTGCAGATTGCCAAGCGCGGAGTACAGACCTGCACCGCCCAACGCGGCGCAGATCGTGTCGTGGAGGAACTTGCGACGATCGGGGCGCATGACGGTCTCCTACTTCTGGATCATGTATTCGGGCGAGGTGAAGATCAGATAGAGCGCGGTGTTTATCCGCCACAGACGCCAATCGGAGACATTGTCGGTCCAGGTTGAGTTGATCGGATTGAGGTACGCCAGCAGCGTCTGGCGCATGAATGGGGACATCTGGCCCGACATGAAACGCAGGTTGTAGGCATCGACGAGACGTGTTGCAGGGTCGCCTGCCCCGCCCGTGCCGCTGCCAGCGAGCGCGAGATCGCGCGAGTGGTTGACCTTGATGTCGCCGATATCGTCATTGCACGTGTCGTTGATATCGAGGGAGAACGCGCGGTTTTGTGCACCGTTGGCGGTGTTGGCAATGACGCTGTCCGTCTGCAGCTGGAACTCCGGTCCGCGCAGGCTGCTCGTCGTCATTTCGCCGGGCGGCAGATAGCCGGGCTTGAAGAAGTTGAACACCGACGGCGCATTGACCGGAGCCTGCCCCACGCCGGAGCCGTATTGGGTGTCCTGCGTACCCCAGCCCGTCACATAGCCTGCATAGCGATAAGCATTGGCAAAGTGTGACTGGCTTGCATTGAGACCACATGCGTGACGTGCGTCCATGGCGCGCCAGAAGTGGGTCAACCCAAGCAAGGGTTCGCGCAATTTGCCGAAGGTGTCCGGCTTCTGCCACTGACCGGTACGCGCTTCCGGATCGAGCAGGATCGCCTTGACGACTTCCTGCAGTTGCGTGGCGCTGGTACGGTTGCTGTTGAAGACGGTGGCTACGCGCTGCACATACGCAGGGCTCGGATTGCTGGTGACGAGTCGCTGGATCAATTGCTTGCAAACGAACGGCGCGACGTTCGGATGGCTATAGATATTGTCGAGTGCAAACTTGAGGTCGCTCGCGGGCGTGCCGCCATTGGCCAGCACTCCACCACTCTGTGCACCCGTGTAGCTCAGCAATTGCTTGTTGTGCTGATCGTCGGCGCCCGTGCCGTTGTCGTGATAGGCCGCGATCGGCACCATCGGCTGCATGAAGTTGGCGCTGGTCGTCCAGTCGGGTCCGCAGCCAGTGAAGTTGGCGCAGTTGGACCAGTTCCAGCCGGTGAATACACGCGCGAACGTCGCAATGGTGGCCTGCGTGTAGGTCGGTATGGGCTGGTTTGCGTTGTCCAGCTTCACCGAACCGTCCAGGTTGAGCATGACGAGCCCGACACTGAAGAGCTGGTTTATTTCGCGCGCGTAGTTCTCGTCCGGATGGATGTTCTGCGCGGAATTGGCGCGCTGGTTGGCCATCATGTTGAGATACACGCCCATCGCTGGACTCAAGGTCACGTCGTCGAGCAACTGGCGATAGTTGCCGAACGCATCCTTGATGAGGATGTCGTAGTAGTACCCGAGGCCCATCGGAAATTGGCTGAGCAGCGCGTTCTGCTCGGACACGACCAGAATCTCGCTGAGCGCGAAGGCAACGCGCTGGCGCAATTGATCATTGTGGATGATCGCGTTGTTCGCAGGATCCGGGCCCCCCAGCGCACCAAGCAGCCATGCTTCCCGGCGCGTGTCCTGCCCTACCGGATCACCGAGGGTGTTGCCGACCCAGTTCATGTAGGTGAGCGTCAAGTTCTGCGGCGCTGCAATCTGCTCCGTCAGCCATGCCTGGTAACCGATCGCGCGCAAATGGGTGATGCTGGCGTCGGTTGGTCCGAACGTCGCCTGCGCGAGGAAGCGCGCCGCATCGCTGTCGCGGTAGGGTCCTGCGCTGCCGTCGAAACCGTCGTACAGCAGGAAGTCCGGCGAATGACTCGGCGTCTGCGCGGCGCTCGTGCCTGCCGCTGCCCCGATGCAGAACGCCAACGCGCCCATCGATACGCGATGGGCTATCCGTAGTTGTTTCATTTGTCCTTCCCCGAGCCAGCCGGTTGCGGCGTGCGTCACCGTAGCGATTGGGAACAAGTAAAAACTTGCGCGTTGTCACAATGAGGGGTCTTCAAAAGTGGGAACGAATCGACACATGTCCGGCATCGATATCGATGGGCATGGGCTCACTGGCCCCGGCGCCCATCGCCAGGCAGACACGCTGATAGACTCGCAATGACACGGCAGACCCTGCCAATCACGGTCACAGTCGGTGCCAGATCCGGCAAGCGCGTTGGGGGAGTCCATGATCAAGCGATGCAGCGTCTCTGTCGTTGTGTCTTGCCTGTTTTTCATCGGGGCGCATGCCGCTGGCGCACCCGGTTCTGCCAGCGCGCCACCGCAAAGCGCGCAACTGGCAAGCTTGTTGGCCGCTCTCGATCGAAACGACGCATCTGCTCTTGGCGCATTCTGGAAAGGCGTCGACGAGCATCACTCTCCGCTGATCGAAGAGTTGCCAGGTCAACCAGACGATGCGCTGTATACGTTTCTGTGGCGCGCAGACCTGGCCGACGATGCCGTCAATATCCGACTGGGTGCTGTCTTCCCGACGCGAACATCGAACGATGCTTTCCAGCGCCTGGGAACGAGCAACCTCTGGTACACGAGCTATGTCCTGCCCAAGGCCGCTCGTCTCACCTACAGGATTCGTGCGCCGCAAGGCATGCAGCCATCACCGTTGGCGCATGATCGCTTCACCCTCGACGGCGTGCGCTACGAGCTCTTCCGCGATCCGCTCAATCCCTCGGCGTATCCCGCAGGCAGTCAGCAAGCGGATGCACAGTCGATCGTCGAGGGTCCTGCCGTCGTTCGGAATCCGCATGTGGAAAAGCGCAAGGATGTGCCTGCCGGATCCCTGCACGACTTCGACATCGACAGCCGCATATTGGGCGGCCATCGCACAGTCACGATGTATACGCCGGCGGGATACTCACCAACGTCAAGGCCAACGGCATTTCTGCTGGTGTTCGACGCGGAGTCGTACATCGAACTTGTTTCGACGCCGACGATCCTCGACAACATGATTTCGAAGTCGGCCATCCCGCGCGTGATCGCCGCGTTCGTGCACTCCAGGGATACGCGCGGTGCCGACCTTCCAGCCAACATGCAGTTCCAGAAGTTTGTCGCGACCGAATTGATGCCATGGGTGCGCCAACGCTATCGCGTCAGCACCGATCCCAAGCGCAATGTCGCAGTCGGGTCCAGCTTTGGCGGCTTGGCGGCGGCATACACCGCGTTCAACCATCCTGAACTATTCGGCAAAGTCATCTCGCAATCCGGGTCCTATTGGTGGTCGCCGGACGATCCGAAAGACGGAGCACCCAATCCCAATGCCAACTGGATGGTCAAACGCTTTGCCGAATCAGCCGTCAAACCGATCCGGTTCTACATGGATGTCGGTATCTGGGAACCTGCCGGCATGCTCAATGGCAATCGCATGATGCTCTCGGTGCTGAAGGGCAAAGGCAACCAGGTCACCTACAACGAATTCGTGGGCGGACACCACTACGCGTATTGGAGGCAGACCTTGCCGGCTGGCTTGATCGCCGTCCTTGATGATGAAATCAAACAGCCGTGAGAAATCCTTGACGCAGCGGCCACGGCTGGCGACTGATTCCGACTTCGTTGAATCAATTTCGTCGGCTCAGGCCAGGCCCTTCATTGGCTGGGTGTGCTCGAATTTCCAGCCGGGAAACGTGCCTTCGGCCAACCGTTTTGTGCGGTGTTGATTCTTGCCTAAAGGCTGCGCCCGTCGAAGGCCTGGATTTCAATATTCGTCATGTCGAAGTCATCGAGGCAACGCACATTGATAGCAACGCCGTCACCGGAGCGGCCAAGCGGCGCGACTCCGCAGACCGGACAGAACAGATGATGGATCTTGTGCTTGTTGAAAGTGTACGTGGTCATGTCCGCTTCGGGCGTACGCAGATGCAGCTGCGACGCAGACACGAAAGCCAGCAGATACCCGCGCTTGCTGCAGAGCGAACAATTGCACTGGATCACCTTGTCGATCTTGGCGTCCACATCAAACGCGATCCGGCCGCAATGGCATCCACCCGAGTAGATCATCGTCTTCACTCCGAAAAATAAAACCAGATATCAACGCTCGTTGCGCGAGCGCAAGCTCGCAAACTACGCGATGCGTGAGGGACCAATCAAGTCCTCTGCAGGCTCGCGCAATCGATCACGAAGCGGTAACGCACGTCGCCGCGGATCATGCGTTCCCACGCATCGTTGATCTGCGCAATGTCGATGACTTCGACATCGGAAGCGACCCCATGTGCTGCACAGAAATCGAGCATCTCCTGCGTCTCGCGGATGCCGCCGATCAGCGAACCGGCGAGACGGCGGCGACGCATGATCAACGGACCTGCGGCGAGCAGGGTCGGATCCGGCAAACCCACCAGGACCATGGTGCCGTCGAGCCGCAGCAGACCGAGGTAGGCGTTGTAGTCATGCGACGCGGATACGGTATCGAGGATGAAATCGAAACGCCCGGCATTGTCCGTGAAGGCAGACGCTTCGCGCGTCGCGATGAAGTCGCTGGCACCGAGGCGCAACGCATCCTCGCGCTTGCCCGGTGAATGACTGAGCACCGTGACGTCAGCGCCCATCGCAACCGCGAGCTTGACGCCCATGTGACCGAGGCCGCCGAGCCCGACGACCGCGACCTTGCTGCCGGCGCCGACACCGTAGTGGCGCAACGGCGAATAGGTCGTGATGCCCGCGCACAGCAAAGGCGCCGCCCTTTCGAGCGGTATGCCGGCGGGAATGCGAAGCACGTATTTTTCATCGACCGTGATGCGCGTCGAGTAACCGCCATAGGTCGGGCGATTGCGATCGAACCCGTTGCCGCTGCGTTCGTAGCCGTTGTAGGTCGGACTCATGCCGCGATCGCAGTACTGCTCCTCGCCCGCTTTACAGGGCGCGCAAGTGCGACACGAATCGACGAAACAACCGACACCGACAACATCACCGACATTGAATCCGCTCACCTCTGATCCGGCACGCGCAACCTTGCCAACGATTTCGTGGCCCGGGACCATCGGAAAGATCGCACTGCCCCACTCTCCACGCGCCTGGTGCACATCCGAATGACAGACGCCGCAATAGAGGATGTCGATCAGCACTTCGTGTACGCCAGGCTCGCGTCGGTCGAGTGCGAAGGGCGCCAATGCCGCCGTAGCGGAGAGCGCCGCGTAAGCGGGAGTTTTTAAGGTAGATGACATGTTGGTCGATTCCGGCGCCGGGGTTAGAAGCGGAAATGCGGATGCATCAGGTTCTGCAAAAATGCGCTGATGACATGCGGTTCGATCAGGATCGTCAGCAGCATGCCGTAGCCTGCGCCCCACAGGTGTGCGCTGTGATTGATCCGATCCGCATTCTTGCGATCCATGTAGATCGTGTAGGCGAGATAGACCACCGCGTAGATGATCGCCGGTACCGGCACCACGAACACGTAGATCGTCGCCCAAGGCTGCAGCAGGATGAATGCGAACAGCACTGCGGACACCGCGCCTGACGCACCCAGGCTTCGGTAATTGGCGTCATCTCGATGCGTCAGATAGCTCGGCAAGCTCGAAACAACAAGGCCTCCGACATAGAACAGCACGAACCCGAGCGCACCGATGTACTGCGTGTAGAACCGTTCCATGATGCCGCCAAAGAAGTACAGCGTGATCATGTTGAACAGCAGGTGTTGCCCATCGGCATGGATCAGACCACAGCTGGCCAGGCGCCAGTATTCCTTGCCGCGCGTGATCGCCGGCGGCCACAGGATCAGGCGATTGATCAATTGGGGGTTGGAAAAACCGGCGAACGAGACAAGGCAAGTGATCGCGATGATGATCAGGGTGATGGGTGTGGCGGACATGAGCCGTGAATCTTCCTTTGATCGATGAATGGGAAACGGGCTTACGCGTCATTGCGCGGCATCAGGGCGCCGCGTTGCGTTCCAGCCACGCCGCATAGGCCTGCATGAACCTGCCGAGGAACTGGCGCGTTGAATCGTTCGTCAGCTTGTTGGATTCATCGAACAACTTGTCGACACCGCCGATGTAGGCCTCCGGCTGCTGCAGCGCCGGCATGTCGAGGAAGACCAGCGACTGGCGCAAATGATGATTCGCGCCAAATCCTCCGATCGCGCCCGGAGAAGCGCTGACGATCGCAGCGGGCTTGCCGCTCCACACGCTTTTTCCATACGGCCGCGAACCGACGTCGATCGCGTTCTTGAGTGCACCGGGCACCGAGCGGTTGTATTCCGGCGTCACGAACAAGACGCCGTGGGCGCGCCGCACGCGCTCGCGAAAGGTCGTATACGCCGGCGGCACCGTCGCTTCGTCAAGGTCCGCGTTGTACAGCGGCAAGTCGCCGATCTCGACAATTTCCAGCTGCAACGACGCAGGCGCGATACCGATAAGGGCGACGGCGACCTTTCGGTTCAATGATTCCTTGCGCAGGCTGCCAACCAGCACAACAACATCACGATGATTGCCCATGCAGGTTCCTTGTTCGCATTCGTTATAAGTCAGACCGAGCATGCCATGCCTTGCGCGTCGCCGCATGCTTGCCGCGACGGTATGATCCGCGTCCGTTCATCAACCCCAAGACCTATGACTACGCGTCCGCGCTATCTGCAACTCGATGTGTTTTCCCTGCACCCCGGTGGCGGCAATCCGCTGGGTGTCATCATCGATGCGCAAGGTTGGAGCGAAATCGACATGCAAGGCTTTGCCGCATGGACCAATCTGGTCGAGACCACGTTTGTATTGCGGCCAACATCGCCTGATGCGAGCTACCGACTGCGCATCTTCACTCCACAGCGTGAAATACCGTTTGCCGGCCACCCGACCATTGGCAGCGCGCACGCAGTACTGGAAACCGGTTTTGCGCAGGTTCGTGATGGCGTCCTGGTACAGGAATGCGGTGCAGGACTGCTGCCGATTCGCGTGGAAGGCGAAGGCTCGACACGGCAGCTGTTCGTGCAGGCGCCGGCCGCGCGCGTCGTTCGCGAAGGCGTCGAAAGCGAACCTCTATTGAGGTCCCTGCTGGACGGAATCGCACTCGGCGCATTGCCACCGGCCTTCATCGAAGGCGGGCGCCGTTGGTGGGTAGCGGAATTCGTTGATGAAGCTGCCTTGCGTAGCTGGCGCCCCGATCACGCGACGATCGCGCGCTTGGCACAGGCAACCGATTGCCTCGGTCTGTGCGCTTTCGCGCGCAGGCAGTTGCACAGCGCGAGCACAACACCAGCCGTCGAGGATGACTACGATCTCGTTGTGCGCGCATTCCCCGCCGGCGTCGGCATTGTCGAAGATCCCGCATCGGGCGCAGCCAACGGACTCATCGCAGCATGGATCGCATTGCGAGAACCGCAGGGTCCGCTGGCTCACGGCTATCGCGTCAGCCAGGGACGGGAAATCGGTCGCGATGCGTCGATCGTGATTCGCATCGACGACGTTGGCGCGGTATGGGTGGGTGGCCGCACTCACACGATTGTGAGCGGAACTGCGGCCTGGGGCCGAAACGCCTGACGGATTCGCCGATCAGCGGATCATGTCGATTGCCGGCCGAACTATTGTTCCTGCAATCCATGGCCGTAGCCGGAAAATGCTCCTGCATTTCCGACCCACAGAGATGTGGGAAGTGTCCCCTGGCGTCGGGAAGGCCAGCGGACCGGCATGTCTTCATCGCACGTCGACACTGGCAATGGCTCCTGCATTGCGACCCACAGGGACGTGGGGAGTGTTCGCTGTCGTCGGGAACGCCGGCGGACCCAGCTTACCGGCCATACATGGCCTGCCGAAATTTGCTCCTGCAATTTCGGCATACCGTCCATCCATGGACATAAAAAAACCCCGGACGTTGCGGTCCGGGGCTTCATGTCTCAGCACGCTCGCGCGTGGATCAGATCACCTGGACCTGATCAGCCTGCATGCCCTTCTGGCCCTGCACGGCGACGAAGCTGACGCGCTGGCCTTCCTGCAACGACTTGAA
>JBDSXV010000080.1:0-6674 GCA_039926025.1 Dokdonella sp. | reverse complement strand
TTGCCGCCGCTGACCAATGCCACGGGCGAACCGACAGGCGCCCTGTTCGGCATCGTCAACATGTTGCGCTCGACGCTGAAAGCGCAGCCAGACTTCGCCGCCTTCGTGCAGGACGCGCCGGGCCGGACGTTTCGCGATGATCTCTACGCCGCCTACAAAGCCAATCGTGCCGCGATGCCGTCCCCGCGCGCCGCCGCAGCATCCAATTCTTTCAATGCCGCATTGAACTCGTAGCGCTTGTACAAGCCGCGCAGAGCTTCAACATCCCGCGAAACCAGTTTCAGTTCCTCGGGCCCGCGATCGAGCACGACATCGGTCTTGATCGTCGCCAGCTGCTTCGACAGCGGCAACTGCTGCAGCGCCTTGCGCAGGTTCTCGCCAATCTTGCCGCCGACCTTGTCCGCGTTCGCGATCACATTGTCGAGGCTGCCGTGCTCGGCCAGCCACTTCGCAGCGGTCTTGGGTCCGCACTTCTCGACACCGGGAATGTTGTCGACACTGTCGCCCATCAGCGCGAGGTAGTCGACGACCTGGTCCGGGCGCACGCCGAATTTCTCGATGACACCGGCCGTGTCCAGCGTCGTATTGGTCATCGTGTTGACCAGCTCGACGCCGGGCACCACCAGCTGCGCGAAATCCTTGTCGCCGGTCGACACGGTCACGTCGATGCCGGCGGCAATCGCCGCCCGGGTCAGCGTGCCGATCACGTCATCGGCTTCGACACCGTCGACGCGCAGGATCGGAAAGCCCAGCGCGCCGACAATCGCGAGCATCGGCTCGACCTGCGCGCGCAAGTCATCCGGCATCGCCGCGCGATTGGCCTTGTAGGCGGCGTAGAGATCGTCGCGAAAGGTCGGTCCCGGTGCGTCCTGGACGAACGCGGCGAAGTCCGGCTGCGCCTTGAGTGTCGCGCGCAGCATGTTGACGATGCCGAACAGCGCGCCGGTCGGTTCACCGGCGGCATTGGTCAGCGGCGGCAGCGCATGGAAGGCGCGATACAGATAGGAAGATCCGTCAATCAGGACGAGGCGCGGACGCGAGGACGACATGGCAGGACTGCAAGGCAACGGGCCCGCAGCTTCGCGCGCGCCCGCGGGCTTTGCAACGCCGGCGTCGTCAGCAACCCTGGGGAGGCGGGCTGAGCGTGCACAGGTCGAGGTTGAGCAGGTTGTTCTCCATCTGGTCGCGGAAGATCACGTCCGCGTTGGCGAACACAGGCACCTGCGGATAGCCGACGACGCCGAGGTCGGGATTCACGCGCCAGGCGATCGAGTTGCTGCCCGTTTGCACCTGCGTTGCGCGCACCGGGATGAGGATTTCCAGCCAGAAGCCCATCGCCATGCCCCAGGCACCGCCACTGTTGGGCAAGCCACCGCGCAGTGGTCGCACCGCCAGCCCCTGCAGCCCCGGCGGAAATGTCACCGGGCAACCGTAATCGGGATCGGCGTCCATGTCGTGCAGGCGATTGGGATTGGGCAGGATCGAGAAGCAAAACGTGGGATTGTCGGCCGAAACAGCGGTCTCGACTCCCGGCGGCAAGATCAGCTCGATGCCGACCGCACTGCCGCTGCAGGGATTACCCGGATGACCGAGAACGAGGTGGGTATAGAACACCTCGCCGACCGCCGGCGAGTAGTCCGGCGGTGGGTGGCTGAAGCCGGCATAGCCCATCACCCGGTCCGCATAGATCGGCGGATCGCTGAGGCAATACTGGACCGTGCCGATGCTCGTGATGGCACCGTTGTACCAAGGCTGGACCATGCTGACCTGATCGACGCTATCAGTGCCCGGCGCAAGTCGCATTGTCTGAGCGCTCGTTGTCGACATGTTGGTCGCAAGGCCGACCAGGGTCGCAACAGCCCAGGGTGAAATTTTCATTCTCGCTACTCCATGATCCATCGTGCGCACGCAGAGGCTGCGGCGCTATCGTCGCTTCCTTGTACGCAAGATCGTTCGAAAAACCCCAACTGCACATCGGCGGGTCGCCGCGCTGAGATCGCGCTGCGCACATGCGATGCCATTGTGCGGACCACCATCACGCTTTCCGTTCAGGCGCGCAAGCGCAAATTCATGGCGGTCTGCTAGTCTGATCGCATTCTCAGGAGACGCCGCCGTGAACCCGACCCTTCGCACGCTCGTCATCGCCGCGTTGTTCGCCAGCGCAGCCAGTTTCGCCGTCGGTGCTGCGCAGAAGAACCCGACCCACGCCGACGCAGCGCCACCCCCCGGCCTCGATGATCCCGGCGTGACGTCGAAGGAAGCGGCGCCCGCGAAAGGCACCACCACCGCGCCTGCGGCGCAAGCGGATGTGGACCCGCTCGCCCCGCTGCCAAAGCCGGACGCGCGTCTGGTGCGCGACAAGGCTTCGCGCGACGCCTCAGCCAATGCGCAGCGCATCGCAGACAGCGAGATCACCAAGCGCAAGCAGGGCGACGACACGGTCGAGGAGTATCGTCAGCAAGGACACGTCTGGATGATCAAGATCGAGCCGCAGAACGGTCCAAGCCAGACCTTCTTCGATAACGACGGCAGTGGCCGTCTCGCACGCGATCCGAAGGCAGGCCCGATTTCGCCGGTCTACTACACGCTGTACGAGTGGAAGTGAAAATCCCCTTCACTTGTTGCACGTCAGCCTGACTCCGCAGCAGCTCTGCTTACGGTCGCTGACGATTATTACCTGCCCTCGAGCCAGTCGCGCGGCTTGAGGTAGTCGGCCAACTTCGCCTCGGCACTACCGGGCTCCGGCACATAGCCATACTCGAAACGCACGCGCGGCGGCAGCGACATCAGGATCGACTCGGTGCGTCCGCCCGATTGCAGCCCGAACAGCGTGCCGCGATCGTGCACGAGGTTGAACTCGACGTAGCGTCCCCGCCGATACAACTGGAATTCGCGTTCACGCTCACCGTAGGGCGTGTCTCTGCGGCGGTCCACGATCGGCAGATAGGCATCCAGAAACGCGTTGCCCACCGCACGTGTGAGGCCGAAACAGCGATCGAAGCCGCCCGCGTTGAGGTCGTCGAAGAACAAGCCGCCCACACCACGGGTCTCGCCGCGGTGCTTGACCGAAAAGTACTCGTCACACCACCGCTTCCAGCGTGGATAGATGTCATCGCCGAATCCTGCGCAGGCTTCGCGCGCTACCGCGTGCCAATGCATGATGTCTTCGTCGAATGGGTAAAACGGGGTCAGATCGAAACCGCCACCGAACCACCACGCCCGATCGGTGTCGCCTGCCTGCGCCTCAAAATAGCGCACATTCATGTGCGCCGTCGGGAGGTAGGGATTTGCCGGATGGACGACCACCGATACGCCCATGGCCGTCCACGGACAATTGGAAAGTTCCGGTCGGTGCGCGCTCGCGGCAGGCGGCAAACGCTCGCCTGACACCTGCGAAAAATTGACGCCACCCTGCTCAAACACGGCACCGTTCTTCAACACGCGTGTGCGCCCACCGCCGCCTTCGGCCCGCTGCCAGGCATCTTCCACAAAGCGCGCACCGCCGTCAGCTGATTCGAATCCCGAGCAGAGGCGATCCTGCAGCTCGTTCAGGAATGCGGCCACCACGCCGGTCTGCTCCGTTTGCATGTTGTGCCGTGTCCTGCGTGTATGCGCCAGCGTGAATGTTAGCAGCGAAGGCCACCCCGCCCTCCCGCCTTATCCACGGTGTCGGCCGTATCTCGGCACCCTCGGGCATTGCCAGACGGGCGCTGTGTCATAATTTTCGGCCATCTTGCCAACCCATTGCCGCGTGCCTCATCCGATTCCGCCGATTGCGATCACCGCCTGCACCGCAACGTCTGCGCTCGGTCGCGGTCGTGCTGCCCATGCCGAAGCGTTGCGCACCTGTCGCGGCGGACTCCGCGAAAACGACTTCACGCCCGCGACGCTGACCTGCGCCATCGGTCGTGTCGACGATCTTGAGCAGCTGCCCTTGCCGGCTGCATTTGCCGGTTACGACTGCCGCAACAATCGCCTCGCCTGGCTTGGCCTGCAGGCCGACGGCTTCCTCGATCTGGCGCGCGCAGCGATCGAACGCCATGGCGCATCGCGTGTCGCGCTCGTCGTCGGCACCTCGACCGCAAGCATCGGCGCGACCGAGGAGGCTTATCGCGATCTGCAGGACGACGGACACTTCACTGCGCGCATGCGCAATCCGTTCCTGCATACGCCGCATTCGCTCGGCCTGTTTCTCGAAGCGGCGCTCGGTACGCGCGGGCCCTGCCTCACGGTCGCGACCGCGTGCTCGTCGAGCGCAAAGATCTTCGCCAAGGCCGAACGCATGATTCGTCTCGGCCTGGTCGACGCGGCAATCCTCGCGGGTGTCGACACCCTGTGCGGCAGCGTTCTGTACGGATTCAATGCGCTTGAACTCGTTTCACCCGAGCCGTGTCGACCGTTCGATGCCGCGCGCCGTGGCATTTCCATTGGCGAAGCGGCAGGTTTCGCCCTGCTCGAACGCGAGGGCGATGCGAGCTTGCCGCGCCTGATCGGCTACGGCGAATCTTCGGACGCCCACCACATGGCGACGCCGCATCCGCAGGGCCTGGGCGCACGTCTCGCGCTCGCGGACGCGCTCGCGCGCGCGGGACTCATGCCGGCCGATGTCGACTACATCAACCTGCATGGCACGGCGACGGTGAAGAACGACGAAGTCGAGGCAGCACTGATCGCGGATACATTTCCGTCCAGCACGCGTGCCAGTTCGACCAAGGGCTGGAGCGGTCACACGCTGGGTGCCGCCGGCATCCTCGAAGCGCTGCTGACCCTGCTCGCGATGGAACAGGACCTGGTGCCCGGCACCTTGAATAGCACCTCACCCGACCCGCGTTGTGGTCCGCAGATTGCATTCAGCAACGAATCGCGCTCGATTCGTGTCGCGCTGAGCAATTCGTTTGGTTTCGGTGGAAACAATTGCACCTTGGCATTTGGCGCCGGGCGGTCCGCATGAGCACGGCTTCAATGAACGCCGACACCTTGATCGTGCATGTCGAAGGCATCGGCTGGTGGTCGCCTGGCCTCGCGGACTGGAGCACGGCCGCGCAGGCGCTGCGCGACGATCGGGTGCCTGAAACCGGGGATGCGCGGCCCCGCGCGACGATCCTGCCGTCGAACGAGCGTCGCCGCGCACCTGATCCCGTGCTGCTCGCCTGCGACATTGGCGCCCAGGCGTGCACGATGGCTGCACGCAACCCCGCGGATTTGCCCTGCGTTTTCGCCTCGGTTCACGGTGACATCGCGATTACCGACGACCTCTGCACGACGCTTGCGCGCGAGCCGCTCGAACTTTCGCCCACGCGCTTCCACAATTCGGTACACAACGCGGCAGCCGGTTACTGGACGATCGCCGCGCAATGCCATGCGGCGTCGAGTGCGATTTCCGCCTGGCACGGCAGTTTCGCTGCCGGCCTGCTGGAGGCGGCCATCCAGTCGCACACGGAGCAGACGCCGGTGCTGTTTACCGCGTACGACAATGCATTGCACGGTCCGCTTGTCGACTTCATACCGGGCAGCGTTTCATTCGGCGTGGCCTTGATCGTGAATGCGCGGCGCACCGCGCAAGCGGGCGCCGAACTGCATCTTCGTCATGTCGCCGAGGGCGCGCAGCCCACGCAAGCGCCCGAGCCCTGGATCACGCTCGCGCACGCCACCCCGATGGCCGCGTCACTGCCGCTGTTCATTGCACTGGCGCGCGCACAACCAGCCCATGTCGCCTTGCGCAACGGCGCCGCCAGCGCACTGACCATCGAGGTACGAGCATGAGCGCGACCACGGGCGATCGCATCGCGGTCGTGATTCCCGCACTCAACGAAGAGCGCGCGATCCGCGCTGTGGTCGAGTCGGTACTTGCGCTGTGCCCGAACGTGATCGTGATCGACGATGGCTCGACCGACCGCACCATCGACTGCATCGCCAACCTGCCGATCACGGTGATTCGCCATGCGACGCCACTCGGCAAGGGCCAGGGTTTGCGCGACGGCTTCCGCAAGGCGCGCGAGCTTGGCTTCGACGCGGTCATCGCGATGGATGGCGACGGCCAGCATCTCGCCAGCGACATCCCGCGCCTGCTCGCGGCGGCAGCGCGCTATCCGCAGCACATCGTGATCGGCGCACGCATCCGCCATCGCGAGAACCAGCCCCCGGCGCGGCGGCGGGCGAATGCGGTCGCCGACTGGGGCATTTCCTGGGGCTGCGCAGTGCCGATTGCGGACACGCAAAGCGGCCAGCGCTACTACCCGCTTGGCGCATTGGAGCTGGCCGATCTGGCGGCGGACGATTTCGTGTTCGAGGCCGCGCTGTTGATCGCCGCGACGCGCGAGAAGGGACTGGGCGTCGTGTCGGTGCCGATCGATTCGCGCTACGAAGGCGAATTCCGCGGCAGCCATTTCCGCCCCGTGCGCGACGTAACCCGCATCACCCTGTATACGGTGAACCGCGTCATCCACTACGGTCGCGTCATCGACAGCTACCGCCGCGGACACGCGCGGCCGCCGCTGGTCTACGATCCGCCCGACGCGGCCTGACGTGCCCCACCTGCTGCTGCAATTGACCATCATCCTCGCAAGCGCGCGCCTGCTCGCGTGGGTGCTGCAGCGACTCGGTCAGCCACCCGTGATCGGCGAAATGCTCGCCGGACTCGCGCTCGGGCCGATCGTGTTCGGCGCGCTCGCGCC
>JBDSXV010000079.1:0-2887 GCA_039926025.1 Dokdonella sp. | reverse complement strand
CGGTTGCGATCCGCTGCACGACCCCGACTGCCTGCCGATACCGACGTATCCGCAAGCGACCGTGAGCGCCTACGCACAAGTGTTCACCGGCTGGAGCTACACCAGCGGCTTCAACAGCAATCCGACGCGCACGCACTGGGCGGCGGCGGATTACCAGCCGATGATCTGCTACGACGCCTATCACGACGAAGCCGATACCAAGACCCTGCTCAGCGACACCGGCAACTACGACGCGACGACCGGCGATGCCCATGTCCTTCCCGCGCACAATGGTTGCGAGAACGATCTCGCGCAGGGACTCGCGATCATTGCGAATCACCCGAACGTCGCGCCGTTTATTTCGCGTCAGCTGATCCAGCGTTTCACCACCAGTAATCCTTCACCCGCGTACATCGCGCGCGTCGCTCAAGTTTTCGCAAACAACGGGCATGGCGTCTATGGTGATCTCGGTGCGGTGATCAAGGCGGTCCTGCTCGATGCGGAAGCGCGCAGCAATGCCGTCGCGCCGCCCGCACCGAACGTATTCGGCAAGGCGCGCGAGCCGTTGCTGAAACTGACGGCGCTGTATCGCTACTACAACGCGGCGGCAGCAAACGGCCTGTATTCGTTCACGCCGGGCAACTTCCAGGCCTATCTGCAGATTCCACTCGGCGCGCCATCCGTCTTCAACTTCTACCTGCCCGACTACCACCCGCCGGGCGAACTCGGCGCAGCGGGTCTGTACGGGCCGGAGTTCCAGATCACCAACGAGAGTTCCGCCTTCACGGTCGCCAACGACTTGCGCACGCGTGCGATGGCATACCTCGGAAATCCCGCGAATACAGGCGCGACCATCGCGATCGATCTGCGCGGACTGCAGGCTCAGGCCGGCGATCCTGCGACGTTGATCGGCCAGCTCGACCATGACCTCATGGCTGGCGCGATGAGTCCGCACATGCAGGCGACGCTGACGACGATGGTCGCAGCCCTGCCCGCCAGCGACGCCTATGGCCGCGTGACGGCAGCGCTGCAGGTGTTGCTCGCGTCCCCCGAATTCGCGATCCAGAAGTGAGAAGCGCCATGACGACTTCGTATTCCCGCAATCGCCGCGAGTTTCTCCGCAACGCTGCCTGCGCCACGCTTGCGGCCGCATCGGGCAACGCGCTGTTCGCGCAGATGCGCCTGATCAACAGCGCCGTCGGAGCGAGCCTGGCGTGCCCTACTTATCCGCCGGTAAACGACTACAAGGCGCTGGTTTGCATATTCCTCACCGGTGGCAACGATTCGTTCAATCTGCTGGTGCCCAGCGATACACAGCGCTACGGCGTGTACGCAGCTTCGCGTGGCGCGATGGCGATCGAGCGCAATCAGTTGCTGCCGATCGATGTGCTCGGCGCCGGCGGCGGGCAAAGCTATGGGGTGCACCCGAGCGTGCCGGATCTCGCCGATCTGTTCGGACAGGGGCATGCCGCGTTCATCGTGAACGCCGGCACTCTGCTGCAGCCGACCAACAAGACGCAGTACCTGAGCGGCACGCATCCGCTGCCGCCACAATTGTTCTCGCATGCGGACCAGCAGCAACAGTGGCAATACGGGCAACCGACCGCGAATGGCAGCGTCGGTTGGGGCGGCCTGGTCGCCGATCGCCTGCATGTCCTGAATGCCGGCGCGACGATACCTCTGTCGATTTCGCTGGCAGGACAGAATCGTTACCAAGCAGGCACCAGCGTGCAACCGTACGCCGTGAGCAACGCGGGCCCGACCATGCTGCGCGGCTACAACGGCGCGCAGAACGCGCCGCAGAACGCAGCGCTGCAGGACCTGTTCGAGCACGCCTATTCGGATCCGCTGACGCGCACATACGCCGCCACCTTCAACAACGCGCTCGACTACTACGGCACGATGACCGACGCGCTCGCAAATGCTCCGGAACTGACCACGCAATTCCCGCAAGGCAATTCACTGGGCGATTCGCTCAAGATGATCGCGCAAATGATTTCGGTGCGATCGACGCTCAAGGCGCAGCGACAGATCTTCTTCGTCTCGCTCGGCGGTTTCGATACGCACGACGACATGCTGTCCGATCAGCCTGTGTTGTTCGACACGATTTCGAAGGCGCTCGGCGCGTTCTACAAGGCCACCGAAGAGCTCGGCGTGCAGGACAGCGTGACCTCTTTCACGATGTCGGAGTTTTCGCGCACGTTGAACACTGACGGCGACGGCACCGACCACGCCTGGGGCGGCAACCAGTTGGTGATCGGCGGCGCCGTGCAGGGACGCAAGCTGTACGGCACATCGGCAACCAGCGGCGGAATCTTTCCCGACCAGACACTCGATGGCCTCGACTGCCTGCAACGCGGCCAGATGATCCCGGCTACGTCGTGCGACCAGTACTCGGCAACCCTGGCGCGTTGGTTCGGCGTCAACGACTGCGACTTGGCGACAATCTTTCCCTACCTAGGAAATTTCCCGACCAGCAATCTCGGTTTTCTCGGCTGAAAAAACGCGTACACCGCATCCGCACCGCGAGAGACGGGCCGCTTTCTGGCACGGCTATTGCCGGCTGATCGAGTGGTCGTACACCGTTGACTGTTCCCGACGGCAGGAGGAAATTCTGCTCCTCGACGCGGGCGCGTCGGGCAACCATCCAACGGGGGACATGGTCATGTTCGCATCCTGTCTGAAGAAGCGTTCCATCGCTGCGGCACTTCTTGCCACGTTCGCCTGCACCGCCCAGGCCAACCACAAACCCAACGTCGCCGACGAGATTCACAGCGACAAGATGATGGCCGCAGCGAAAGCGCCGAGCGACGCGGACATGATCGCAAGTGCGATGCGTGCAGCGCCCGCGGCGGTCGCGAAGGGCGCCACCATCGCCACGATGGATGGCAAAGGTGCCATGCACACC
>JBDSXV010000078.1:0-4889 GCA_039926025.1 Dokdonella sp. | reverse complement strand
CCATCGGCACGATGAACGGTTCGGCATTTCCATCGTCGCCGAAAATGCCGTCCTTCGGTGGAAAGATCATGCGCAAGCCGATGATGAACAGCACGATGCCACCGGCGATGCTGACCGATTGCTGCTTCAACTGCAGCAGGGTCAGCATGGTCTGACCGCAGAACAGGAATACGAACAACACCACGAGCGCGATCAGCAATTCGCGCGCGAGCACAAAGCGCCGCCGCGCAGGCGCGACTTTCTTGAGCAGCCCCATGAAAACCGGGATGTTGCCGAGCGGATCCAGGATCAAAAACAGCAGGATGCCCGCCGACACCGTACTCATTGCAGGTTCCATGCTGCCTCCGGACGAATATCGGCGCGGCTGTTCATGCAGTTTTCTCGCGCAGGTCAAGGATTGAACCGCGCAAAGGCAGCGCGGCAGGTCCGAGCAAGCCTGTGATCGCACCCGCCGCGAACGCCGGGTCCGGGTGTTCGAGCGTATTCTCGCCGTAATACGCCGCACGGCGCAGCGCCGTGCGCATCGGTCCGGGCAACACGGCATGCGTGCGTACGGTCGAACTTTCGGTTTCCTGGTGCACGATCGAGGCCAGTCCCTGCAACGCATGCTTGGCGACGCCGTAACCACCCCAGAAAGCCTTGCCGACGCGTGCGAGGTCGTCGAACACGAACACGATCGCAGCGTCATCCGCGCTGCGCATCAGCGGCAGGCAGGCCTGGGTCAGCAGGAACGGTGCCGTCAGGTTGACCTGCTGCGTGCGCGTCCATTCCTCGGGCGTCTGTTGATCGAATGGCTGCAAGGTGTCGAACTGCGCAGCTGCGTGCACGAGGCCATCCAGACGTCCAAACTCGCGTTCAACGGCAGAGGCGAGTTCGAGGTAGTCCCTGGGCGACGCACCGGCGAGGTCGATCGGATACAGCGCGGGTGTCGGTGCGCCCAGCGCGATGACTTCATCGTAGAGCGCTTCGAGCGCGCGCACCTTGCGCCCCAGCAGCACCACCGTTGCGCCGGCCGACGCGGCCGCCAATGACGTTGCCCGGCCAAGGCCACCCGTTGCGCCGGTGACCAGCACGACGCGGTCGCGCAGAGATTCCGCAGCAGGCGCGAGGACGCCGCCCGCCGGGCACATCAACTCCAGCATGCTTCAGGCCTTCTGCGTGTCCTGGACCAGGCGTTCCAGCTCGCCCGATTCATAGAGCTCGAGCGCAATGTCACAACCGCCGATCAGCTCGCCATGGATGAACAATTGCGGAAAGGTCGGCCAGTTCGAATAGCGCGGCAGGTTCGCGCGCACTTCGGGATCCTCCAGCACATTGACCGAATGATAGTTTGCGCCGACGGCCTTGAGTGCCTGCGAGGTGCGGCTGGAAAAACCGCACATCGGAAACTGTGGGGTGCCCTTCATGAAAAGCACGATCGGATGCGATTCGAGCGTGCCCTTGATGCGTTCGATGACGTCCATTGCTGACCTGATGCCTTGCGTGACCGCTGCATTGCGCGGAATTGGCCAGTTTAGCAGTTCACGTGCTGCGGGGCCGGATAGCGCGCCGGACCTTGGCGCGCGCGCCGCGCCGACGTCGAATCGGGCACATGAACCCGGGGAAACGAAAATCGCCCGACCGAGTCGGACGTTTTGCACATCCTGATAGACTTCCAGACCCCTACCCCATCGGCAAGGACAGTCTCATGGCAATCGAACTTCCCGCGCTTCCCTGGGCGCGTGACGCGCTGGCTCCGCATATCTCCGCGGAAACCATCGACTACCACTACGGCAAGCATCACCAGACCTACGTGACCAATCTGAACAATCAGATCAAGGGCACCGAATTCGAGAACATGTCGCTTGAAGAGATCATCAAGAAGTCCAGCGGCGGCATGTTCAACAACGCCGCGCAGATCTGGAACCACACGTTTTACTGGAACTGCCTGAAACCCGATGGCGGCGGCGAACCCACCGGCCGTCTCGCCGACGCAATCAACAAGGCGTTCGGCGGCTTCGCTCAATTCAAGGAAGAGTTCACCAAGACCAGCATTGGTACGTTCGGCTCGGGCTGGGGTTGGCTGGTGCAGCGTCCGGACGGCGGCCTCGCCCTCGCGAGCACCTCGAACGCTGGCACGCCGATCGCCGGCGCGGACAAGCCGCTGTTGACCTGCGACGTGTGGGAGCACGCCTACTACATCGACTACCGCAACGCGCGTCCGAAATACCTCGAAGCGTTCTGGAATCTCGTGAACTGGGATTTTGCCGCGAACCAGATGGCCTGAGCGTCAGCAACATCGAACAAGCGAGGAAGCCGCCAGCTGGCGGCTTTTTCGTGTCTGCCCTATCAAACCCCGCAAGCGCGAGCCACGCGACGCCATGAATGGCATGGCCTGCGCGTACCGCGTTGCATTTCAACGGCGCGCTCTTCGACCCGTCGATACCGGCGCTGATGGGCGAGACCATCGGCGGCTGCAGTGCTGGGAAGAATTGCCACCTTGACGGCGAGCGCTGCACGACGGAGTGATGGACCTGCAGCTTTCGAAACAGTGATCGATGCGACCGCGGCGCTCAGCGAAGCGCCGCAAGCACCGGGGCGACTTGCTCTTCGCGCCCCAACAGCGTGGCGACGCGCATGATCCGATCACGCAACTCGCCAACATTGCTCGCACACAGCGTGGCATGACCGACCTTGCGACCGGTGCGCGGGCTCTTGCCATAGTCGTGCCAATGCGCGCGCGGTTCGGCCAGAACCGGATTGGCCGGCGGCAGCTCCCCGACCCAATTGAGCATCACGTTGATGCCGAGCGCGCTGGTGTCGCCGAGCGGCAGGCCGAGCACGGCGCGCACATGGTTCTCGAATTGACTCGATGGGGCGCCTTCGATGGTCCAGTGACCGGAGTTGTGCACGCGCGGAGCCATCTCGTTGCCGAGCAACGCGCCATTGCGCACAAACAGTTCCAGCGCAAACGTTCCAACATAGTCGAGTCGTTCGGCGATGCGCCGCGCGTGCGCAAATGCAATCGGCGCGAGGGCGTCGCTGTCAGGCGCCGGCGCGAGGCTGACGGAGAGAATGCCGTCGGCATGCCAGTTCTGGGTCAGTGGATAGGTGCGGAATTCTCCGTCGCGTGATCGAACGCCGATCACCGACAGCTCGCGCTCGAACGGCACGAAGGCTTCGAGGATCGACGGCGCGCCGCCGAGCGCAGCCCATGCGGCATCGACGTCGGCCGGCGACTTCAGGCGATACTGGCCCTTGCCGTCGTAACCCAGGCGACGCGTTTTCAGAATGGCGGGGGCGCCGATTCGCTCGACCGCCTGCGCGAGATCGGCGACGCTGTCGACCACGGCAAACGCGGGTGTATCCAGGCCGATTTCGCGGAAAAGATTTTTCTCCGCCAGCCGATCCTGCGACAGTGCGAGCGCGTCCGGATTCGGAAAGACCTTGGTGTGCTGCGTCAACCAGTGCGCCGTGTCGGCCGGTACATTCTCGAAATCGAAGGTCGCAACGTCGATGCGCCGCGCGAAATCAGCCAGCGCCGCGAAATCGCGCCAGTCGGCGCGCAGCAGGGGCGCGACCTGGCCAGCGCAGGCGTCCTCGGCGCTGTCGACGACGAGAAAACGCAAACCCAGCGGCGCACCTGCGAGCGCAAGCATGCGAGCCAGCTGGCCACCGCCCAGAATACCGATTGTACTCATGCGTTTGCGCCGGGGTCAGGCTTGGCGAGCACGGCCTCGGTCTGTTCGCGGCGGAACTTATCCAGTCGCATCGCGAGGGCGGCATCTGTCGTGGCGAGCATGGCGGCGGCCAGCAGGGCTGCATTGACCGCTCCGGCGCGGCCGATCGCCAGCGTCGCGACAGGAATGCCGGCAGGCATCTGCACGATCGAGAGCAGCGAATCGAGTCCATTCAGTGCATGCGATTGCACCGGCACGCCGAGTATCGGCAGGCGCGTCTTCGCCGCGAGCATGCCGGGCAGATGGGCGGCGCCGCCGGCGCCAGCGATGATGGCGACGAGACCGCGTTCAACCGCGGATTGCGCGTAGTCGAACAACAAATCCGGTGTGCGATGCGCCGAGACCACGCGCGTCTCGTGGGCGATGCCGAGCCGTTCCAGCATATCCACCGCATGACGCATCGTTTCCCAGTCCGACTGGGATCCCATCACGACGCCGACTCGCGGCTGTCCGGTCGCATTTTCCGTCATGGCAGCCACACAATTAAATCGCTATTGTACGCGTATTCCGCCGTGCGCCAGCCGGCCAAAACCTGGATATCCCATGGACAAACGTCTGCTCGATATCCTCTGCTGTCCGGTCACAAAATCGCCACTGCGAATGCTGACCGAAACCGAGCTCACCGCGCTCAACAGCGCGATTCTTGCCGGTGATGTCGTGAGCGCGAATGGCGCGAGCGTTCCGCACGCGATCGTGGGTGGCCTGATCACCCGTGACGCGCGCAGCATCTATCGCCTCGATGACGATATTCCGGTAATGCTTGCAGACGAAGCCATCGCGGCTGCACAGCTGATAAATTTCCCTCGCGCGTGAGCACGTCCCGGATCGTAGCGTGACTCTCATCACACTTTATGACCCGCGCAGCCTTATCATGAGTTGGCGCCCGGTTTGGCATGAATTCGGCCGTCGAAGCGCCTTACGGAATCAACCATGACCGCAGCCAAAGACCCCAACGTTGTCGACTTGCAGCAGCGCCAGACAATCGGCAGCGGCTCTGATCGCCTCGGTGATCTGCTCAAACTTGTCCGCGGCATTTCGCTCAAGCGCATCAATGGTCTCGTCGGAACGCTGTTCGAGAATGTCGATGATGCCTTGTTCGATCTGGCCGAACGCGCCGGCAGCAATGCGATCCAGACCGAATTCTTCGACGGCATGCGCGAAGTGCGCAAG
>JBDSXV010000077.1:0-44287 GCA_039926025.1 Dokdonella sp. | reverse complement strand
AGTTCACGCGATGCGGCGGAATCGTGTGCGATTCTCCATGGCGCGCGAGAAACGCCACACGTCGTTTGCCCAGACGCCCCACGACGAGCGCATCCGATGGCGCGCCGTACGGCGTGTCGACCGCGTGACGCTCGACCTGCTCGAAGCCCGGGAGCCGGTACAAGCCGGTGCCGCCAATCAGGGCGAGATCGATACCGTGCATCATGCGTCCACCGCGTAGATCGCCGCGAGGTTGCGGCCTTGTTCGTGATAGTCCATGCCGTAGCCGAAAACGTAGCGATCCGGCACTTCGACACCGACGAAATCCGCGCGCAAATCCGCCACGCCGCGACCATGGCGCTTCTCGCACAGCACGACAAGCAACACGCGCGCCGCCCCCTGCTCCAGGCAATACGTGCGGATGGCGTTGAGCGTGTGTCCCTCGTCGAGGATGTCGTCGACCAGCAGGACCGTCGCGCCGGCCAGCGAAGTCGCCGGACGCTTGATCCAGTGCAACTCGCCGCCCGTCGTCGCGCCGCGGTATCGGGTGGCATGCACATAGTCGAACACGAGTGGCGAGTGGATCGCGATCGCGAGTTGACCGGCGAAGATCAGCGCGCCCTGCATGACGGTCACGAACACGGCGGGTTGGCCGCCGAGCATCTGGTCGATCTCGGTGCCGATGCGTGCTATCGAAGCGGCCAGCACTGCGTGATCGTGGATCAGGTCGGCGCCCGCAAGCGCATCCGAAAGCTTCGCGTTCGTCATCGTCATCCTTGGGTAGCGGTTGCATTGTCGAGCGCAATGAGCCGCGCAATGAATTCGTCGCGCTGCGGGTTTGCAATCAGCGCGTCCCAGGTCTGTGCCACGGCGCCTTGCAACCGGATCAAGATGCCTGCATCGCAGGGTGTCGCATGCTTGCTTGCGGCAATCGCCTCGTCGACGATCGTAGGGTTGCAGGCGAGCAGCAAATCGCAGCCCGCCAGCAGATGCCCCTCGATACGCGCCGCAATGCTGCCCAGCGGCTCCGCTGCCGCCATGCCGATATCGTCGCCGATCACGGCGCCGCGAAACCCGAGCTCGTCGCGCAGCACGTCCTGAATCCAGACGCGCGAGTAACCGGCCGCGCGCGCATCCACAGCGGGATACGTCACATGCGCCATCATGACGGCTTCGGCGCCCGCCGCAATGCCGTCGGCAAACGGAACCAGATCGGTCGCGCGCAGCTCATCCAGTGAGCGTTGGTCGATCGCAATATCAAAATGGGTGTCTTCTGCAATCGATCCGTGTCCGGGGAAGTGCTTGATCGTCGCCGCCATGCCGGCCAATCGCATGCCGCGCAGATAGGCCTGCGCAAGCTCCGAGGCGATTTGAGGATCAGCGTCGAACGCACGTTCGCCAATTGCAAGATTGCCGCGTGCAAGATCGACGACGGGCGCGAAACTCATGTCCACGCCGATCGCGCGCATTTCGCTCGCCATCAACCACGCGTGCTCTTCGGCACGACTGATCGCCGCGCGCGCATCGTTCGCATAAAGTTCGCCAAGGCGCGCAAGCGCCGGCAACCGCGTGAATCCCGTGCGAAAGCGCTGCACCGGACCACCCTCCTGATCGACGCAGATCAGGAACGGCTCGGGCCGCGCAACGCGGATATCGTCGATCAGGTCGGTCAACTGGTCGCGATCCGCAAAGTTGCGCGAGAACAGGATGACCCCGCTGACCTGCGCGACGGCGAGTTGTGCGCGGTCGGCGTCGGTCAGGGTCTTGCCGGGAATACCTATGATCAACATGGCGTCGTCATTCCATCAGCCTGCATCAATACCACTGCGCTCCGCCTCGTTCCACTGCGAGTAGGGACGCTGGGCGAGGTTCAGATTGTAATAGCGCGCGAGACTGCTGACATCGCGTCCGAGCCATGACGGCTGCGGAAACGCGGCGTCGACGCAGTCGAGCTCGAGTTCGGCAACGATCAGGCCTGCACTGGCTCCCAGGAATTCATCGATCTCGAACAAATGGCCTTCGATCTGCACATAGTGCCGCTGCTTCTCGACCATATCACCGGCGAGCGTCGCGAGCATGCGTCGCGCGTCGTCCAGCGGTATCGGGTACTCGTATTCATCGCGCGCAATGCCCCTGGCCAGCGACTTGATATTGAGGAAGGCGCATTCGCCGACGATGCGCACACGCACCGAGCAATGCGCGCCCGGCGGCCCGGCCAGGTAGCCTTGCGCCATGTGCTCGCTGTGCGAAACGTCGGCGCGCCAGGCGTCGCCTTCGAGCAGAAATTTTCGTTCGATTTCCACGGCCATGGATTTTGTCCTTCTTGCATCCGTGCAGTAGCGCCGGAAACTAGCGCTCGAACAATGCGATGGACTCGACGTGCGCGGTATGCGGAAACATGTCCATGACACCAGCGGCGACCAGGCGAAATCCGTGCTCGGTGACGAGGGTACCCGCATCGCGCGCAAGCGAGCCGGGATGACAGGAGACGTAGACGATGCGATCGGTCCCCTTGCGCGGCAGGTATTCGAGCACCACCGCAGCGCCGGAGCGTGGCGGGTCGAGGAGCAACTTGTCGTACGACCGCTGCGCCCATGGCGTCGCTCGCTGGTCGGTTGCGAGATCGGCAGCGAAGAATTCCGCATTGGTGATGGCATTGCGCGTCGCATTCTCGCGCGAACGTGCAACCAGCGCGGCTTCGCCTTCTACACCGACGACGCTGCCGGCACGACGTGCAATGGGCAAGGTAAAATTTCCGAGTCCGCAGAACAGGTCCAGCACACTGTCCGTTGGCTGCAGATCCATCAGATCGAGCGTACGCGCAATCATGCGCTGGTTCATGCCCGCGTTGACCTGGATGAAATCGAGTGGGCGGAACGCGATATCGATGTCCGATGCCGGAATCCGAAACGACAAGGCGACCTCGTCCGGCCATAGCGGCGTCACGCTGTCCGGTCCGCCGGGCTGCAGGAGGATGGCGAGGTCGTTCGCCTTGGCAAAGGCGATCAAGGCGCTCCGATCAGGCTCCGACAAGGGCTGCAGGTTGCGAAACGTCAGCGCCACCGCTTCGTCGCCAGCAGCGATCTCGATCTGCGCGATCGAAGCCTTCGCTTCGAGCGAGCCGACCAGCTCGCCGAGCGCCGCAATACGTTCTCCAACTTGCGGCAGCAGCGTATGGCAGATCGAAAGATCGGCGACGAAACGCGGGTTTTCCTCGCGGAAACCGACCAATACCTTTTCCTTCTTCGGCACCCATTTCACCGAGAGCCTGCCTTTGCGGCGATAACCCCAGGCCTCGTCGCTGAGAGGATCGAGCCAACGCTGCGGCTCGACCTTGCCGATACGCTCGAAGTTGTCGGCCAGCACGCGCTGCTTGGCCTGGATCTGCGCTGCCGGCGCCATATGCTGCAGGCTGCAGCCACTGCAGGTGCCGAAGTGCACGCAGTGGGGCTCGACGCGATCCGGGGAACGCGTGAGCAACTCCTCGACCTTGGCCTCGTCGAAACTGCGGCTGCGTTTTGTGAGGCGAATGAGCGCGCGTTCGCCCGGCAACGCACCGCTGACGAATACGGCCTTGCCGTCGACGCGTGCGACACCGCGCCCGTCATGGGTGAAATCGGTGATGTCTACTTCGATGATTTGCATGGGCTTGAAGTGAAGCGCCCACCGATTCAGGGCGGGCGCATGGTCGTTGCGGATCAGGATTTGCGGACTCGTCAGCGGTTCGCTGCCTGCGCGGGATGACGGCATGCTGCCGTCATTTCTGCTTCCAGGTGCCGCTGGCGTCCTGATAATACCAGCCCGTACGCGCCTGCTGGATCCATTGCCGGGCGAACGTGCCGCGGATCTGTCCTTCCCATTCGGCATGGCCGTTGGCGAGTGCGATCTCGTGATAGACGGCTTGACGATCCTTGTTTTCGTCGGCGACGGCGGAGTTGACGATGGCTCGTTCCGCCAATGGCACGCCTGCCGCGTCGCGCAGGGCGACCAGGCCATCGCGGGTGAAGCCAATGGCGCCGTTTGCACAGTACTTCGACAGCGTCGTCGCGAAACGCTGCGTCATGCGCGCCTGGATCGTTGCAATCTGCGGCGTCTGTATGTTGACGTTCGCGCTTTGCGCGGAGGCGCTTGGAATCAACAGATCGAGGAGCGCCGCGCCCGGTGACTTGCCCGGAACGGGTTTGTCTTCGATCGCCGGCGGCGGCGTCCCGTCCTTCGCCTTGTCGCCGATCACCTTGCCCACGAATTGCTCGGCAGCGTTGTCCACCGCCGCCTCCGGAAAATTCACGATGATCGTGACGCAAGCGACAGGCAGCACGAACAGCGCCGAAAACGCAGCAGCGATGATGAATTTGCGCATAGGTTTCTCTCGTAGTGAGGTCACTGGATCACCGGCGCCTGCCCTTGCATCGCTGCCTGCAGGCGGCTCACAAGGGTCGGCCAATCGACACGACGCCGGTGGCCGACGATCGTGATACGCGGCAGCCCCGAACCTTCCACGATAGTGTAGTCGCCGCTATCAGGTTTGGCTGCGATATCGGCGGGCAACGGGTCGATGCCGCCCATCAGGCACACCTTGTCAAGCAAGCGGCAGCGGAGGCCGAGACGGCCATAGCCGAAGGTGTTGACCAGTTTCAGCGCCATCGTCTGCAGGTTGTCCGAAAGGCCGCCGCCCCCGGCGATCGCGGTCACGTCATTGATCGCCTTGTAGCTCATGCGACCACCGCCGTCGGTTCGCAACCACGCGTCGAAGGAAACCGGACTCCAGCTGACCAGATTCAACTGGCCGATGGTTCCGGCCAGACGACCGCTCATGCCGCCGAACGAGAACGCGCTGGTGACTTGGTCGAGATCGAGATTCTCGAAATGGACATCGGCACCGAGCACGGGCACGTCGCTGAACGGGTGCTCGAGGCTCAAGCCGCTGACGCCGAGGTGGCCATCGAAGACATACAGGTCGAGGCCACCGTGCAACTCGATCTTGTCGCCGACGAATTCGATTTCCGGTATGCCCCCGGACAGATTGCCGGGGAAGAGCGGCCAGCCCAGGGCAGCCGAAAGCTGCGCCATCTGGATGCCGGCGATCGCGAACGAACCCGCATACCGCTCGCCGCGCGGCGAATCGGGCTGCAAGCTCAACTTTTCCACGCGCACCTTGCCGCCCAGCACGCCGATGTCCAGACCTTGCGTGAGCACGATTCTCTGGTTGCTCGACTCGAGCTCGGCGCTCGCTGCGGTCAACGGAATGCGCAAAAGCTCGATCGCTTTCCAGGACAACCGCGTTGCGGGCATGTCCCTGCGGGCATCCCAGTCGATGCCGCCATCGACGCCAGCAAACGAGAAACGGCCTGCGCCATCCCGAACATCGACATCGCGCGCGTTGAACGCGAAGTGCTGCAAGCCGTCGGCATCGAGTTCCAGCGCCCCCGTCACCGATCCGCTGCCTTGGAGGTCCGCATATCCCCTGGACGAAAGCCAGCTGTGGGCATAGCGATCGAGTGCACTGGAGAGCTGCGCCTCGCGCAAGTCGATCTGCAATGCATGCACCGGATGCGCATCCGTCGCAGCAATCTCTCCGGTTGCGCTGAAGGCAAGTACGCCGGGATCGGCCCAGCTGAACCGATCGATGCGCCAGTGCGTGTCGAGCAAGGTCGCATCGAGCGTTGCGGAGACCGGTGTCTGCGGTAGATTCACATACGCCGGGCTTGCCAGCAGCTCGCCACCGTGAAACGTCGCATCCAGTTGCACGCGCGGCCCATGTGCGTTCGTCGAGAAACGGATCGATCCGGTGGCCTTGACTTTGGACGCGGCGAAACTGCCGTCCTTGCTGTCGTAGCCGATGCCATCCAGCGCGAATCGGCTGTGCGCGAGGTCGCCCTGTTTCGACTGCGGATACAGCGTGGTGTCGCTGAGAGCGAGCGTGCCGCCCAATAGCTTCGTGCGCAGTGAACCGATCAGGCGCAGAGCGCCATCTTTTGACTGCCATCGCGACGAAGCCGCTGACAACGCGAAGCCGTCGAGGCGTCCTGATTTCCAGGCCAGGCTTGTCGCTGGGCGTTCGCCGTTCGCCGCCCAGCCGATTCCACCGCGCAGGCCATGGAATGCGATTCGGCCCCTGCCATCGTCGACGTCGAGCGCCGTCGTCGCGAGGGCAACGCGTTGCAATCCTTGTTCGTCGAGTGCGAAGTCAGCCGAGAGTTCTCCGTTGAGCTCAAGCTTTCCCAGCCCCTGCGCAGCCAGCAGATCCTTGCCATAGCGCTGGGTCACCAGCGGAAACAGCGCATGATCCACGCGTACCGATAGTGCGCGCAAAGGCGCAAAGGCGGATGGATCAAGCTCGCCGCTTGCCTCGAATACGAGTGCACGCGGATCACGCCACGCGAATCGTGCGATATCCCAATGCCCGTCGCGACGCACGATCGCGTCCAGATTCGTTTCCAGCGGCGTAGCCGGCAGCTGGGCATGCATCGCGCCCACCTGCAGCGATCCGCCCGTGAACGTCGCGTCGGCCAACAGGCGACCGCCCTGCCCGGTCGATGTCGATGTCATATGACCGGTCACGTCAAGCGCCGCGCCGGACACCGTTCCGTCCAACGTATTGAACGCTGCATCGTTGACAGCGTAGCTCAGGTCAAAGCCTCCATCGGCATGCACGCTCGCTTCGGCATCAAGCTCGCCGTCGCGCAACTCGCCTCCCGGCCAGACCGAAGCGAGGGCTGCCTTCAGCCATGCTGCAGGCACGTGCTGCAGCGATGCATTTACCGACTGATCAGCCGCCAGCGGAAGCGCCAGAAGCACGCGACTGCCATCATGGGCAAAGGTAAGATCGAGGTGTCCGAGCGCGACACCCAGCGCAAGTTCGGCGCTCTGTTGACTCGCTCCATCCGACGTGAAGTGGATCGGGCCGGAGCAAGCAAGCGAGCTGTCGGACCTGCGTTGCAACGAACACGTCCATTCGACCTGGCCGCCAAGCGCGAGCTGGGAAACTTCCAGCCTGGTTGAGCTGAGCTGCAACGAGCCGCCGTCGGCATGCTCGACCAGTACCAAACGCAGATCTCGCGCATCGAAGTGCGCATCGTGAACGCGCTGCGCAGTGAGCGTCAAAGTACGTGCGCAGGCAGTGCCGCTGGTCAGCGCGAGCAGACCCAACGCGAAAAATAGTGTCCTGCCCGGCATTGACGATAGTCGCATGGCCTATCATTCTGACAGCCATTGCTGCTCGAATGCGCGATCTCAAGGATGCCGTCCGTCTCGATGCCACGCGTACTCGTCTCCGATGACAACCCGCTGAGCCTGCAATTCTTCCACGCAGCGCTGACTGCGCTCGGCGTCGACTGCATCGAAGCCGGCGATGGCGCAGTCGCACTGGAGCTTGCGCAGCGCGATGCGTTCGACCTCATGCTGCTGGACGTGCGCATGCCCGGCCTCGATGGTCCAGAGGTGCTGATGCAGATTCGTGCACAGCCAGGACCATCCCGACATGCGGCCGCCCTTGCGACGACGGCCGACAACGATGCCGCCAGCCATGCCATGCTGCACGCCGCAGGCTTCCTCGAAGTGCTCATCAAACCGCTGCCAGTGGATGCGCTGCGCACAGCGCTCGATCGGCATCTGCCGGCCAGACACTCGTTCGAAATCGCCGGCAATCAGGGTGATTGGCTGGATGAAAATGTCGCGCTCGCGGCCGCTGGCGGAGATCGCACCATCGCAACCGCCTTGCGCGGCTTGCTCATCGCGGAACTGGGTTTGCTGCCCGCCGAACTCGCAGCCGTCAGCGTACGATGCGACGCACAGGCGTTGCGTGAACGCCTGCATCGACTCGACGCCTCGGCCGGATTCTGTGGGGCGCCCGTGTTGGCTAAAGCGGGATCCGATCTGCGAGTCGCACTGGATACTCCGACGTGGCCGGCGCACGCGATTGTCCGATTCCTGGAAATCTGCGAACGCACGCGCGTCATGCTTGCGCAGGCTGCATCAACGGGCATCGGTAACCGCCCCGCGCCGTGAAGAAAGAGCCCAAGCGTTGAGCTCACCGCCGACAAGATGCCTTATCGTCGTGCGAATCAGGCGCCGCAGTTCACTGAGGTGCGCTGTCGTCGGGCATTCGTCGCAGTCCAGGGCCAGCAGCGCTGCCCCGCTGACGCGCGGAAACCTCGCACCTTCACGCCAAGTACTCGCACCAGAGTCCGGATCGTAGCTGTATTCGCGATCCTCCTCGATCGGATCGCCGTCAACGGTTTGCGTCAACGCAAGCGCATACCCGATGTCGGCGAGAAAATCGCGTTCGAAGCGGCGCAAGGTCCAGGCCATGAGAGCCTCGTCCGCGAGACGCGGCAAGCATTGTGCATAGGCATCGAATGCGCCAGCGTGCGCGTCGTTGCGTCCGCTGAGTCGCAACACAAGTTCGTTGAGATACATTGCCGCAAGCAGCGCATCGCCGGACAACGTGAACGGTGCGCTCGCCGCTTCCACGCCCGTCAATGTGCCGAGTTCTCCGCGGGCGACCCAGTTGAGAAGCAGCGGTTGTAGCGGCTGCAGCACCCCGCGCGGCATTCGACTGCGTTCGCGGCGCACGCCACGCGCGACCAATCCAATACGGCCATGTTCGCGCGTAAACGCATCGATCAGCAGCGAGGTTTCACCATACGGCCGGGCGTGCAGGATGAATGCGGGTTGCCCTTCAATGCGCATGGTCGGTCAAGTGCGCACTATCATGATTTTGGAGATGCTTCACCAGAGCCCCCGCCGCTTCGCCATGCGCGATGGCGGGGCGAGTCACTCCGAATAACCGAACTGCTTCAGTGCGATCGCATCGTCGCTCCAGGATTCGCGCACGCGCACCCAGAGTTCGAGGAATACCCGGCGGTCGAGCACCTGCTCCATCGAGCGACGCGCCGAGCTGCCAATCTTCTTCAGTTGCGTGCCGCCCGCGCCGATCACGATGCCCTTCTGCCCATCACGCTCGACCCAGATCACTGCGCCGATGCGCGTGATATCGGGTTCGTCCTCGAAGCGTTCGATTTCCACCGCCGTCGAATAGGGCAATTCCGCGGCAAGCTGCATCATCAGCTGCTCGCGGATCAACTCGGCCACCAGGAAGCGCTCGCTGCGATCGGTGAACTCATCCTCACCATATTCCGCCGCCGCTTCCGGCAGCAGCCCGACGAGCTCCTCCAGCAGCGCGCCGACACCGTCGCCACGGCGTGCAGCGACGAAGTGCACCGCGGCGTACGCGCGCTCGCGTGTGACTTCAGCAGCAAAGGGCAGCAGCGATTTCTTGTCAGGAAGCTTGTCGACTTTGTTGATCGCCAGCAGACAGGGTACGGATTGTCCTGCGACCAGCTTCCAGACGTCTTCGTCTTCATCGCGCCAGCGCACGCCATCGATGACATGCACGAGTACGTTCGCCTCATCGGGAACCTGGCGCGCGATGCGATTGAGCTGACGGTTGAGCGCCCGCTTTCCCCCCTGATGCAGGCCAGGCGTATCGATGAATGCGATCTGCGCATCCTCGCGCGTCGCGATGCCAAGGATCCGGTGGCGCGTGGTTTGGGGTTTCGGCGTCACGATGCTCAGTTTGGTACCGAGCAAGGCATTCAGCAGCGTTGATTTGCCGACGTTCGGCCGGCCGATCAGGGCGACGCGACCAAATCGGTGCGATGAATGAGGGGCTGTTTCAACGGGCATCGAACTTCACCTTGAGATCTGCGAACACGCGCTCGGCGGCGGCCTGCTCGGCAATGCGACGACTGGAACCGCTGCCACTTGCATTGACGTCGAGGTCAACCACGCGGCAGGTCACTTCAAACTCACGCGCGTGGTCCTCACCGGTGGTGCCGACGAGATCGTAGACGGGCACCGGCAGGTTTCGCCCCTGCAGAAGCTCTTGCAAGCGCGTCTTTGCATCCTTGGGTGTATTCGCACCCGCAGCAACGCGCTCCGAGAAAAGCCCGCGCACGATATCGCGACAAACTATCCAGCCCGCATCCGCATAGATCGCCGCAATCAGCGCCTCGAATGCATCCGCGAGTATCGAATCGCGACGGAATCCGCCGCTCTTCAGTTCGCCACCGCCCAGGAACAGACGGTCTCCGATTTCCTGCGTACGTGCAATCTCGGCCAACGCCAGGCCATTCACGAGTGCCGCTCGCAGGCGTGTCATCTCGCCCTCGTCGGCGCGCGGATACCGCTCATACACAAGCTCGGCAACCCAAAGGTTGAGCAGGGCATCACCTAGAAATTCGAGCCGCTCGTTATTGACGTGACTCGCACTGCGATGCGTAAGCGCCTGCTCGAGCAGGCGCGTATCGGCAAACGAATGGCCGAGAATAATGTTATTCGGCACCAGAGCCAGACAGATTGACCGATTTGTCGAACGAGGCGACGATATCGAGGTTAAACATCAAGTGTACGCGTCGCTCGTAGGCGATACGCAAGGTCATCGCCCCACCTTCGCGCTTCACTGAAATTGCCGTCGGGGGGACGTTTGCGTCATCGACGTACTGCGTATTGAACTTGGAGCTCAAATCGCCGCGCATTTCTGCAAGCGATTTCGCTGGGGCACGAGGATCCTGACGCTCCTGTTCCATCGACCTGAGTACGCCAAAATATTCGGTGTACACCGGTATCAGCCGCATCGCGATATAGGCAAAGAACCCAAGCACGCAGAGCATCATCGCGAACCCGATCAGCGTGATCCCCTTGACCTTGTGATGCATCTTCATACGCTTACCCCTTGCCAGTGTGCCCAGATTCGACATTGGATCGACAACGCGCCGATCATTTGTTGCATCACTTGATTATCGTACCGATGCGGCTGAAATCGATACCGCCGTTGAAATTCATCCAGATCAGGAACGCCTTGCCCACCAGGTTTGCCTCGGGCACAAAGCCCCAGAAACGACTGTCGGCACTGTTGTCGCGATTGTCTCCCATCGCGAAGTAGTGGCCTTCGGGCACTCTCCAGGTTCCTTCATGTCCGACCCAGACCTGCGGCAACTCCATGATCCGATGTTCCACACCTTGCAGATCTTCCTGCTTGACTTGCGCGCCGTCCATCCTGTGTCCGGGTTCCGAAGGGCCCGTATAGCCCCCCAGGGGCGTCTCGGCAATCTCCTGCCCGTTCACGAACAAAGTCTTGTTCCGATAGGTGATTTCGTCACCCGGCAGGCCGACCACGCGCTTGATGTAGTCCTCTTTCGGGTTCTCCGGATAGCGAAACACGAACACGTCGCCGCGCTTGGGTGAGCCCACGTCCAGGATCTTCGTATTCAGCACCGGCAGGCGCAAGCCGTATGCGAACTTGTTCACGAGAATGAAATCGCCGACGAGCAGAGTCGGCATCATCGATCCGGACGGAATCTTGAACGGTTCGGCCAGGAATGAGCGGAACAACAGGATCAGCAGCAGCACGGGGAAAAACGAACGCGCGTATTCAACCGCAATTGGTTCCTGCAGCGCATTGCGCGAACGCGCCGATCGCTCGTCCTGGGAAAGCGCGGTCATCGCTTCGAGTGCCTGCGCCCTGCGTGTGCGCACGCCGGCGAGCAATAGACGGTCGATCAACCAGACCACCCCAGCAACGGCCGTCAGCACGACCAGCAACAACGCAAAATCGAAATCCATCTTTGCTCCTCTGGAGCGGGAGTCGGGAATGGAGAATCGGGAATCGTCAGCTCGGATGATTCCCGATTCGCTATTGCCTGTTCCGCGCTATTTGTCCATCTGTAGTACCGCAAGGAAGGCTTCCTGCGGAATCTCGACATTGCCAACCTGCTTCATGCGCTTCTTGCCTTCCTTCTGCTTTTCCAGCAACTTGCGCTTGCGCGATACGTCGCCGCCATAGCACTTGGCGAGTACGTTCTTGCGCAGCGCCTTCACGCTGGAACGCGCAATGATCTGCGAGCCGATGGCAGCCTGGATCGCAACATCGAATTGCTGGCGCGGAATCAGCTCCTTCATCTTTTCGACCAGATCGCGGCCGCGACGATCTGCGCTGGTGCGATGCAGGATCAGGCTCAGCGCATCAACGCGATCGCCATTGATCAGGATGTCCACGCGCACGAATGGTCCTGCCTGGAATCGGTCGTGATGGTAGTCCATCGATGCATAGCCGCGCGACACCGATTTGAGCTTGTCGAAGAAGTCGAGCACAACCTCGGCCAGAGGCAGCTCGTAGCTGATCTGCACCTGGGTCGCCAGGTAGTTGATCGAACGCTGCACGCCGCGCTTTTCCTCACACAACTTGATCACGTTGCCGATGTACTCCGGCGGCGTGAGGATATTCGCGACGATGATCGGTTCGCGCACCTCTTCGATGTTCTGGCTAGGCGGCAGCTTGGCCGGGTTGTCGAGCGTGACGACTTTGCCGTCGGTCAGCAGCACCTCATAGATCACGGTAGGCGCTGTCGTGATCAGGTCGAGATCGTATTCGCGTTCGAGCCGCTCCTGGATGATCTCCATATGCAGCAGGCCGAGAAAGCCGCAACGGAAGCCAAAGCCCATCGCTTCCGATGTTTCCGGCTCAAAGTTCAAGGCCGCGTCATTGAGGCGCAATTTTTCCAGCGCTTCGCGCAGCGAGGTGTAGTCGTCGGCGAGCGTCGGGAAGAGACCTGCAAAGACGCGAGGCTGCATCTTCTGGAAACCCGGCAGCGGTTTGTCCGCAGGTTTGCCGGCGGACGTAAGCGTATCGCCGACCGGTGCGCCATGGACGTCCTTGATCGACGCATTGACCCAGCCAACCTCGCCCGCACCGAGCTTGTCGCGTGGCGAACGCTTGGGCGTGAACACGCCCACCTGATCGACCTCGTGTGTGCGACCGGTCGACATCACCAAGAGCTTGTCTTTCGGCTTGATCTCGCCCTGCATCACGCGCACCAGCGAGACGACACCGAGATAGTTGTCGAACCAGGAATCGATGATCAATGCCTGCAGCCGATCGGTATCGCGCGGCTTGGGCGGCGGAATGCGCGCAACGATCGCCTCGAGAACGGCTTCCACGTTCTGTCCGGTCTTTGCGCTGATCGCAACGGCGTCGTCGGCGTGAATACCGATGACCGCCTCGATTTCGGCCTTGGCACGATCGACATCGGCCGTCGGCAGGTCAATCTTGTTGAGCACCGGAACGACTTCGAGGCCCATTTCGACGGCGGTATAGCAGTTCGCCACCGACTGCGCCTCGACTCCTTGCGCGGCATCGACGACCAGCAAGGCCCCTTCGCAGGCGGCAAGCGAGCGGCTCACCTCATAACTGAAGTCGACGTGACCGGGGGTATCGATGAAATTGAGCTGGTAGGTGATGCCGTCCTTCGCGGTATACGGCAAGGACACCGACTGCGCCTTGATGGTGATGCCCCGCTCGCGCTCGATCGGATTGTTGTCGAGTACCTGCGCTTCCATTTCGCGCTCGGTCAGACCGCCGCAGATCTGGATGATGCGGTCAGCGAGCGTGGATTTGCCGTGGTCGACGTGGGCGATGATCGAAAAATTGCGGATATGCAGCATTGGTCTGATAGGGCCACGGACGGGCGGTCGACATAAGAGGCGGATTATCGCAGAAAACCCGCCAGGCCGCGCCGTTGTTGCTGCGATGCCGGGCTTGTGCATCGCCCGCCCGCGTGACGTCAAGCGCGTCCGCAACGTGCGGACGCGCTTTCTTCCTCAGGCGAGACGCGGCACGACGTCACACCGCATCGATATCACTGCGTCTTGGCCTTGGGCACTCTCAACACGAGAAACTGGGTCTGCTCGTCGCGTCGGACCAGCACCATCACCGGTTCGTCAGGTTTGGCGGCGTTGACCATTGCATTGAAGTCGCCCACCGTTTTCACCGGCTTGCGGCCGATTCGGAGGATTACGTCTCCCGGCACAAGGCCGGCTCTGCTCGCCGCATCGCCATTGATGCGCGTAACCACGATCCCCTCGTCGTCAGTAATACCCAGCTGCTTGCGCTGGTCGGCGCTGAGCTCCTCCGCGACAATCCCGAGCGCGTTGCCGGCACTTGCCGGTGCGGCTCCCGCACGACCTGCGCTTGCCAGCGCCTTGCCGTCGCCCGGAAGTTCGCCGACCGTGACCGGCAGCGTGATCGTCTTGCCGTCGCGCCAAAGACTGAGATCAGCCTTGCTGCCGGGCTTGCTCGATCCGACCAGCGGCGGCAGGTCGGCCGAACTCACGATTTCGTGGCCGGCGAAACCGAGGATGACATCGCCGATCTTGACCCCCGCCTTGTCCGCTCCACTGCCCGGCGTGATCTTGTTGACCAAGGCGCCACCGATGCGCGGCAAACCGAGCGCCTTCGCGTTGTCGCGATCGACGTTTTGGATTTGCACGCCGATCATGCCGCGGCTCACGCGGCCGCTGGTCTTGATCTGCTCTACCGCACTCAGTGCGATGTCGATCGGTATCGCAAACGAAACCCCCATGAATCCGCCGGTATTGGAGAAAATCTGCGAATTGATGCCGACAACCTGACCCGACAGATTGAACAGCGGCCCACCCGAATTGCCCCGATTGATGGGCACGTCGGTCTGGATGAAGGGCACGTATTGCTGGTCCGCACCACCGAAATTGCGCCCGACCGCACTGACAATGCCTGCGGTGACCGAGTGATCAAAACCGAACGGAGAACCAATCGCCACCATCCACTGGCCGGCCTTGACGCTCTTGGAATCGCCCAGACTTACCACCGGCAAATCGGTTGCATTGAGCTTCAGCAGGGCGATGTCGTACTGGGCATCGGTACCGACGACCTTGGCATCAAGCTCGCGCCGGTCCGACAGGCGCACGGTAACCTGATCGGAGCCATCGACGACGTGGTTGTTGGTGAGCACATAGCCATCGGCGGAAATGATGAAGCCAGAGCCCATCGAGACGCGGTTGCCACCACCGCGCGGTTGCGGTTGAGGGCCGAAGAAACGCCGGAAAATCTCGGGGACTTCCTGCTGATCGTTCGGGTCCATCCCCGGCGCCTGCGCTTGAGGAGTTCCGGTTGCCTGCACGTTGACGACGGCAGGACCGTATTTCTCGACCAGACCCGTGAAATCGGGGAGCTCGACAGCGCGCGCACCCGAGACCAGCGCCAGCGCCAGCATTGGCCCGCCCAACCAGCGGGAGAGCATCCCGCTCCTCATGTTCGTCATGACATCGTCCTCATGGTTGAAATGGATACAGGTTCGGCGCGCTCCGCGAACAAATGCGAGATGCACGCAAGACATGCATGTTTGATGGAAGGCGCCGATCAAAGTTCAACCCTCACACCTGACTTCCTGATGGCATGCCGCTGATTTCAATGTCCGTCGAGCGAGACGCGCCTGGTCGAACGGGCAATGCGTTCGACCGTCGCCCGCGGCACATCGCCGAGTGCGGTAACACGCCATGCTCCGACATCGCGCGAGTACACATGCAACGCGCCGCGCACCATGGATCGGTCCTGCGCCGCTGGCGCATTTGCATCGCGCGGCTCGACGTAGACGGAGACATCGGCGATTCCATCGGAATACAGATGATGCTCTGCGGGCGTCGGTCCCTGCGCAGGCCGCTGCGCACGCAGAAACGCGAAACCCGGCGGCGGGTCGGTCACGCGCCACTGTGGAGTCCCCGCTAACGCCGCTTCCTCGGCTGGCGCACTTGCGCCGACGTCGCTGCCAGCCCGGAGATCGCTTTCCTTCGGCTTTGCGCCGACATCGAGGGCGACGAACATGAACTGCTCCAACGTTCGTCGCGCCGAATCGACCAGTGCCGAGCGCAACAGCAAATGAGTGTCTTCGTCGAGCCAAAGGCGGTAGCCATAACGATAGCCGTCTCGAGCCGATATCTCTACGATCTGCGCCCGGTAACCGGCAACGCGATCCGTACCCGCCAAACTCGTGGCATAGAAACCCGAGGAGGCCAGCACACTGGCTTCGGGAACCAACGGCAACAGGCGTGCGCCGGCACGATTCTCGAATGTGACGGTTGGCAGCCCGTTCTGCAGGCACCTCAAGGATGTGTCATCGCGCACGATTTCAGTGCGCACGCCGCTCATGCTGACCAGCCGCTCTCGTTCCGGATTGCCGCCGACGTGGAACAGTCGCAGCGCATCGATCTGCCCGTTGTGCTCGAAGATGAAAGAACCCTGATAGTCGCGGGTGCGTACCGCCGCCGACATTTGGGTCAGCAGCTTGAGCCCCTGGTCAATCGGCCGCGGATCGTCCTGGGCGAACAGCGCCGATGCATGAACGAAAAAGGCCGCGGCACACAAAAAAATTCGGGACAAAAAGCGACGCGAAACGGCGCACGTGATGGAACTCGGCAACGCTGGCGGCACCGAACTAAGGTCGAAACCGATTCCAGACGCGCCGAAAACCCTATGCATTGCTCAACGGTTCTGGTGAGCCGATTCGGCCTGCGCCTTCGCCGACTCGCGCTGTGGGTTGGCAAGGAGCACGTAGGGAACAAAATCCGACTGCCCGCCTGCACCTGCCGCCTGATAGTGACGAATGAGATAGGACTGCATGCGCGGATCAACCGCTATCGGTTGACTCAGGTCACTGCCGAAATTGACCGGTGCGGTCTCGATGGTATTCGGCGCCAGCAAGGGCGGACGAAATTCACTCGATGAAACGGATGTAGCCGCAACCGGCGCTACGGCGATCGACGCGCCTGGTTGCGACGCACTGCGCGCAACCATTGGGACGGCGCCGGTGGTCGGCATGCCCGCAGGGCGCGTCAAGACCAGCGCCGCTACAGCGACAGATGCCGCAATGGCCCCGCCCGCCCCCCAGCGTAGCCAGGTTGCAGGCGCGCGCGTCTGCACGCCCGGCTCCAGATCGAGACGGGCCATGACCGCCTCGGCAAAACCGGGGGTCAGCGCCATCAGATCCTGCCGGCGCAAGGCTTGGCGGACGACGTGATAACGCCCCCAGCGCAACGGTAGTTCCTGATCCGTCGCCAGGCGCTTGAGCAGGAATCGCGTCTCGTCGCGCTCAAGCTCGCCGTCCATCAGGGCCGAAAGCTGTTCGTGGATATGCTGGTTCATGAGGCTCTATTTCTCCGACAGCAGCGGGCGCAATTGTTCGTCAATCGCCTCGCGGGCGCGAAATATCCTCGATCTGACCGTACCAATCGGGCAGTTCATGGTTTCCGCAATCTCCTCGTAGCTGAGGCCATCCACTTCACGCAAGGTGATCGCGACTTTCAGCTCTTCGGGCAAGGCTTCGACCGTGGCAAACACGGTTTGTTCAATTTCCTGGCGCATGAGCTCGCGTTCGGGCGTCGCCGAGTCATGCAAACGTGACGCGCCGTCGAACTGCACGGCATCTTCGACCACAATGTCCTCAGTGGGCGGACGACGCCCCTGCGACACGAGATGGTTCTTCGCGGTATTGATCGCGATGCGGTAGACCCACGTGTAGAACTGGGCATCCCCGCGAAAAGAACCGATCGCTCGGTACGCGCGAATGAATGCCTCCTGCGCAACATCCTGGCATTCGCTCCAGTCGTTGATATAGCGGGAAATGACGCTGACCAGCTTGTGCTGGTATTTCCTGACCAACAGGTCGAACGCGCGCTTGTCGCCGTTCTGCACACGCTCGACCAGCGCCTGATCCAAGTCGCTTTCGCCCATCCGGGCCTTACTCCCTTGTCGCCAATCCGTTCAGGCATGCTGCCTAGACCGGCAGCAAACGAAATAGTTCATGAGTCCACCCCTTCGAGGTGGGGCCAGCCGGTATCCGCTCAAGCCTGCGCCGATGGAGACTCGACCACCTGCCCGAGCAGGCGCGCACGCTCGTGCAGCAGATGCTCGAATCCCGCGACCGGCAGTGGCCGGCAGAACAGGAACCCCTGCAACACCTCGCAACCCTGGAGCCGCAGGAAATCGAGATGCTGCTCGATCTCGACGCCCTCGGCAACGACCTCGCGATTGAGATTGTGCGCCATCGAGATGGTCGCCTGCACGATCGCCTCGTCGTCGGGATCGACACCGATGTTGCGCACGAAGGCCTGGTCGATCTTGATGCGGTCGGCAGGGAATCGCTTGATGTAGTCGAGCGAGGACTGACCGGTGCCGAAATCGTCGATCGAGATACCACAGCCCAGTGCCCGCAGGCCGTGCAGCGTTTCTATAAGACCGGGAATCGACTTCATGCTGATGCTTTCGGTGAGCTCGAGGTCAAGCAGGTGTGGGTCAAGCCCGGTTTCCTTCAACACGTCGGCGACGAATTGCACCAGGTTCGGCTGGCGCAATTGCAGCGGCGAAAGATTGACGCCGATGCGCAACGGCAGCCCGTAACGCAGTTGCCAGCCGCGCGCATCACGGCAGGCCGCGCGCAGCACCCATTCGCCAATCGACATGATCAGGCCCGATTCCTCGGCCAGGGGAATGAAGAAACCGGGGCTGATCATGCCCAGCTCCGGGTGTTCCCAGCGGATCAACGCCTCCATGCCCACAATGTCTTCCGTGACGCAGTCGATCTGAGGCTGGTAGAACACACGCAGCTCGCCATTCTTCTCGGCCTGGCGCAATTTTGATTCCAGCGCGAGGCGTTGCTGATGCGCTTCCTCCGGCACTGCGACATAGGCCTGATAGTTGTTGCGTCCCATCCCCTTTGCCGAGTACATCGCGACGTCGGCATGCTTGAGCAGGCGTTCTGCATCGGTCGCATCATCGGGATAAAAGCTCAGGCCGAGCGACGCCGTCATGCCCAGTTCAAGGCCGCCGGCCAGTTGCAGCGGAACTTCCATTGCGCGCACGATCTTCTCGGCAATTCGCCCGACATCGTCGCGCTGCACGATGTGGCGCAGGATCAGGGTGAATTCGTCGCCCGCATACCGAGCGACCGTATCCGAACCGCGCACACTGCTGCGCAAGCGCTTGGCGACCGCCGCCAGCACCTGGTCGCCTACGGCGTGACCGAGCGAATCGTTGATGTTCTTGAAACGATCGAGATCGACGAAAACGACCGCGAACATCTCGCTGGTGCGATGCGCTTCGTGGATTGCAGAGTTCAGGCGATCGTTGAACAACAGCCGGTTTGGCAAGCCGGTCAGCGGATCCTTCAAGCCTATTGCCCGCCCCTGTTCGCGCGTACGGCGCAATTCAAGCTCAAGCGCAATCGCATGCGCAATCACGCGCAAGCCGGCGATCGCCGCGCTGTCACCCGTCAGCGCATCACGACGCGCGACCAGCAGTGCGCCGAGGCATATATTTCGCTCACCGATCAGCGGAATGCCGATCACGCATTCCATGCGGCGTTCGCGTGCAAACGTGCCTTCAGCTGCGCTGCGCCACGCATTCGCCGGCTGCAGCGCTTCCTGACCCGCCAGCACCTGCTTGAGGATCGGACTGTGCAAGGGATCCATGCTGTCTTCGACTGGGCCGAAACGGTGGTAGACCACGAGCGGAAGAAATTCACTGGCCTGATCCGGTGCCGCCTCCACCAGTGCGACAAAATCGAGCGCCAACCAGTCGATCAGCGCATGCAGCGCGACGTTGAAGCCCTCGTCGCGCGCTCCTGCGTGCGTCAGCCGGGCAAGCGCTCCAAGGGCCAACTGATGGTCGTTCAACTCGTGCAGGTCGCGAAATGTATAGAAATGCACAATATGGCCATCCTGCACGGCAGATCGCACGTGCATTTCGACCGGATAGGTGCTCGCATTCGCATGCGGCTTGCGGCCGCGCCATTCCGCCGCCCCTTCGCTGGCAAGCTTGCTGTTGAATTCGGCGCGTCGCTCAGGCACGAGGATCGCGTCGAAATTCGCGATGCTGCCGGCGAGCAGCTGCGCTCGTGGATAACCCGATCGCTGCACGAACATCGCATTGACATCGAGGATGCGACCGTTCGCCGGATCCACCACAGCCAGTTCATCGAGACTGCCGTCGAAGACGAATTGATAGCGGTCCACCGTCGCGGCCGGGACCGCGACGCGCTTCTCAGCCGGGACAGGCGCCGAAAGCGCGGTCTTGATCCGCGCGAGGGCTTCGTGCGCGTTGACCGGGCTCCCGATCCAGTCGATCACGCCTGCAGGCTTGTCAGCCTTGCTCCAGTGCAGCCCGCCGCGCTTGCGCCCGAGGATGCCGATGATGGGCACCAGCTGCGTCGACGCGCGCTGTTGCAATCCGGCACAAAACGCCAAAGCATCGCTGGCTTCCCCATGAAATTCGACCAGGATGAGATCGAGTTGCGGGTTTTGTTCGAGGAAGCTGCGCGCCTGCTCGAAATCCTTGGCCGAATAAATCGCTTCGACGCCCTGGGCGTCCAGCGTGTCGAACAATTCGCGACGGTCCTCGCGATCGGACGCAACGATCAAGACCGATCCTGGACGTTCAGCGAACATCGTCACTGCACCCAACGGCCGTCGCGCAGGCGAAGCCGGTGCTGCTGCTCGGTCTGCGCAGTCAATCGTTCGTACATCCCTTCCAGTTCCTCGGGCAGCTCGAAATCACTGCCGACAAACACCAGCTTGCGCTCGTTCGCCGTCTGCATGCGCGAAATGCGTCGCAGTAGCAACGTATCTGCGGACTTGATGAAGCCATCGAAATCGACGAACAGATAGACGCCAAAATGCATGCTCTGCAGCACGTAGCGCAAGGCGTCCGTCAGACGCTTGGATCCGGGCACATTCAAGCCGCGTTCGCGCAGTGATGCGATGCCGTTTTCGGGATCCCACGCGTACACTGAGGTGCCGCCACGCATGGCGAGCATGCGCATCTGTGCCAGCGTTTCGCCGACATTGGCGCTCTCGAGCACAATGAGATTCTGCACCGACTGCACGATCCGGTCGAGCAGCTTCTGCGTAACCGACAATTCGCCTTTCGCTTCGATCACCGTCACCCCTTGCAGCCGCCACATTGACCCGGCGCACGGCTTGCCGGGATTATAGCCATCCTCTCGCAACTTCCCCGGAGCCGGTCATGTTTGAAGGTCTGCGGTTCCAGCATTGGCAGCCCACCAGCGACAACGACGGCATCGTGGTGCTGACCCTCGATCGGGCCGGCAGTTCGGTCAATGCGCTCGGACGCGCCGTGCTGGATGAGCTGTCGGAAATCGTCGAACGTCTCTCGTTTGAACCGCCGAAGGGTATCGTAATCTGCTCGGGAAAGGCCGCCGGCTTCATTGTCGGCGCCGATATCAAGGAATTCGAGAGCTTCGAGAAGAACGGCACCGTGCTCGATGCGCTGGAAAACGGCCAGCGCATCTTTCAGCGGCTGAGTCGGCTGCCGTGCCCCAGCGTGGCCGCCATCCACGGCGTTTGCATGGGCGGCGGCACCGAATTGGCCCTCGCCTGCCGTTACCGGATTGCTTCGCGCGATGCAGCAACACGGATCGCCTTACCCGAAGTCAAGCTGGGCATCTTCCCCGGCTGGGGTGGCTCGGCGCGCTTGCCGCGCCTGATTGGGGCACCGGCGGCGCTGGAGCTGATGCTGACCGGCCGCGCCGCCTCGGCGGACAACGCGAGGGCGATCGGCCTCGTTGACCAGCTGACCTCGCCCGAGCTGCTGCTGGAAACCGCGAAGGAAATGATCCGCCATCCGCATCAACGTGCATTGGCGCAGCGCGCGACCGCCTGGGCGACCAACATATGGCCGGTGCGCCAGATTCTGGCACCGATTCTGCTCAAGCAAACCGCCGCCAAGGCGCGCAAGGACCAATACCCCGCCCCGTTTGCGCTGATCGAAACCTGGCGCCGCGGCGGCTCGAGTATTTCCCAGCGCCTGAAGCTTGAGGCGCGTGCGGTCGCCAGGCTCGCGACGACGCCAACGGCGCGCAACCTGATTCGCGTGTTCTTCCTGCAGGAGCGCCTGAAATCGCTTGCCGGCGGCGCCGAGCACGGCATCAAGCATGTGCACGTCGTCGGTGCCGGCGTCATGGGTGGGGACATCGCTGCCTGGTGCGCGCTGCGCGGATTCGAGGTGACCTTGCAGGATCGCGAGATGAAGTACGTGCAGCCAGCGCTGGATCGCGCCCGCGACTTGTTCACCAAGAAACTGAAAACGCCGGCACGCATAGAGGCGGCATTGGGCCGTCTCAGGCCCGATGTCGAAGGCAATGGGATTGCCAACGCCGACCTTGCGATCGAAGCGATCTTCGAGAACGCGCAAGCAAAAGAAGCGCTGTATCGCGCGACCGAACCGCAGCTCAAGCCGGATGCCCTGCTCGCGACCAACACGTCGAGCATCCCCCTCGACGAACTGCGTGGTGCGGTGCAGACGCCCGCTCGCTTCCTCGGCCTGCACTATTTCAATCCGGTCGCACTGATGCCGTTGATCGAGATCGTGCGCCACGACGCGCTCGACCCGGCGATCGAAAAGCGTGCGCTCGCATTCTGCAAGGCGATCGACAAGCTGCCCGTGCCTGTCGCCGGTACGCCGGGCTTTCTCGTCAACCGCATTCTTATGCCCTACATGCTCGAAGCCGCGCGCGCCTACAGCGAAGGCATACCCGGCCCCACCATCGACAAGGCCGCGAAGAAGTTCGGCATGCCGATGGGACCGATCGAACTGATCGACACGGTCGGCCTCGACGTCGCTGCGTCGGTCGGCGCCGAGCTCGGTCCTTTTCTCGGACTCGACATTCCACCCGCGCTGGGCGAACTCGTCAGCGGCGGCAAGCGCGGCAAGAAGGATGACCAAGGTTTCTACACCTGGGAGAACGGCAGGCCGAAGAAACCCGAAGTCGATCCGACCTATGTCGCGCCGGACGACCTCGAAGATCGCCTGATCCTGTCGATGCTCAACGAAGCCGTCGCATGCCTGCATGACAAGGTCGTCGACGACGCCGATCTGCTCGATGCCGGCGTGATCTTCGGCACCGGGTTTGCGCCGTTCCGTGGCGGTCCGATCCAGCACATTCGTGCAGTGGGTGCCGATGCGCTGAAAACACGGCTTGAAGCGCTGGCGCAGAAATACGGACCACGATTTGCAGCGCGGCCCGGTTGGGACAATCCGGACCTGCGCGCCTGATCGCGCGCACATCATCCAGCGTGCACGAAAGCCAGGAAACAATGACGTCAGCCGCGAAGAAGGTAGGTCGCGTGGCGGCCCTGCTTTCGTGGCTGCTATGGCCCGCGATTTATTGCGCAGGCTTACTCGGCGTGCATGCATCGTTGACCAGCGCGCATCCGCTGTTGTGGTTCAACGTCGTCTACGCATCGGTCGCGCTTTCGATCGGCATTCTCGAACGTCTGATGCCGCACGAGGTGCGCTGGCTCGAAGCCGATGGCGAGACCGGTAACAATCTCGCGCATACGTTGCTGACGAAAGGGCTGGTGCAGATTGCCGTTGCCGCAGTCACGACGCTGACGATGCTCACGGCCACCGCCGTCGAACCGGCGAACCGCGCGCTGCCGCTCTTTTGGCCGCAGCATTGGCCGTTGTTCGCCCAGGTGATGCTCGGCCTCGCGATCGCAGAACTCGGGCTCTACGCCGCGCACCGGATCGCGCACGAATGGCCGGCGTTCTGGCGCTTCCATGCGCTGCATCACAGCGTGACGCGGCTGTGGGTCATCAACACAGGGCGATTCCATATCGTCGATACCTGCTTCAAGGCCGTGCTCGGGCAAGTGCCTCTGTACATCCTCGGCGCGCGATTGCCGGTGTTTCTGTGGATCAGTGCAATCACCGCGATCACCGGCCTCCTAACCCACTGCAATGTCGTCATGCGCACGGGCCCGCTCGACTACGTGTTCAGTACGCCGGGGCTGCATCGCTGGCATCACTCGCGCATTCCCGCCGAAGGCAATCGCAACTACGGCGAGAATTTCGTACTGTGGGATCTGCTGTTCGGCACCTACTTCAATCCTCCGCGCAGGCCCCCGGCGGATATCGGCATCGATGGCCGCATCGCATCGGGCTTCCTGCGCCAGCTGGCGCAGCCGTTCCATGCGGCCGGCGCGCGCGCCATTGCGGGAGATGTCACGGCCTCGCATTCCTGAAGCTGGCGACATTCTTCAAAGCGACCACAGATCCTTGCCGAAGCGCACGCCGTCCTCGCTGTTCGAATACAGCTCCGGCACGTCGGCAATTTCGAGATAGCCTAGCCGGCAGTAGAACGCGCGCGCAGCGATGTTGGTGGCGCGCGCCTCGAGATAGATGCAGCCGGTGCCCGCGGTGAGTGCTGTCGTTTCCAGCCAGTCCATCAGGTCGCGGCCAATACCCTTGCGTCGCTGTGCGGCCGCCACCGCGAGCAGGAGCAAATGCGCTTCTTCGTCCTTGTACTGCATGATCGCGAAACCGGCGAGTTCACCCTTCTCGCGTGCGACAACGACGTTGATCGCGGGATCGCGAATCACGCGCAGGATGCGCGGCGGTGTCCAGCGCCAGGCGAGTCCGTGCTCGATCAGATCGCGCGACATCATCGCGATCGCTCGCGCATCGGCGGCCGTCGCCAAGCCTATTTCGCGATCGACGATCATGCGCTTCCTCCCACATCGGCAAGCTGGGAAAGGAACGCGTTCATCCTGTCGGCTTGCCCTCTTTCGCCAACCCCGAATGGCGTACGTCCTTTCCCCGCACCAGATACAGCACGAACTCGCACAGGTTCTTGCACCGGTCTCCGATGCGCTCGAACGAACGCGCGCACCAGAGCCGGTCGAGTTCGACTGGAATCTGCTGTGGCACTTGCTGCATGCGCGTGACGAGGGTCGCGGACAGCTCCCGATAGATCGCATCCAGACGACGGTCGCGATGCATCACGTCGAGCGCCAGATGTTCGTCGAGTCGAGCGAATGCGTCGAGTGCGCCGCGCAGCATGTCGCGCGCGCACTGGCCAAGCTCGGCCAAGGACGCGGTCAGATCCTCGCCACCTTCCTCGTCGAGCAGGCGTTCGCCGATGCGCGCAACGCGTTTGGCTTCATCGCCAATGCGCTCGAGATCGGCGAGCATTTTCATGACTGCAAGCACCAGACGCAGATCCGATGCCGCGGGTTGGCGCCGCGCCAGGATGAAGGCGCATTGTTCGTCGATCGCGAGCTCTGCCGCGTTGACCTGCTGTTCGCGTTCGCGGATATCGGCACTCGCTGCAGCATCCCGCCCGACCAGCACATGCAGCGCCGCCGAGATCTGCTCCTCGACCAGGCCGCCCATCGCGAGCACCTGGCGACGCACGTCCTCGATCTCGCTGTTGAACTGGCGAGAGATGTGTTGTGAAAGATGGAGTCGGTCCATGAGCGGGATTCGGGATTCGGGATTCGGGAATGGGGAATGCGGAATGCGGAATGGCTCAATAATAGAGTCTTGAGGTACGACCGCGTGTAGTAACGATGAAGCCAGTCGAGGCGTACCGCTCTTGCCGAATCCCGAATCCCAAATGCCCGCCTCACCCATACCGACCAGTAATGAAATCCTCGGTCTGCCGCTGCAACGGATTGGTGAACAGCGCATCGGTGTCGCCGAACTCGATCAATCGCCCCTGATGCAGGAACGCAGTGAAGTCCGACACCCGCGCAGCCTGCTGCATGTTGTGGGTAACCAGTACGATCGTATGGCGAAGTGAAAGTTCGTGCAGCAATTCCTCGAAGCGCAGGGTCGCGGCGGGATCGAGCGCGGAACCGGGTTCGTCGAGCAGAAGAATCTCGGGCTCGACCGCAATCGCGCGCGCGATCACCAGCCGCTGTTGCTGGCCGAGTGAAAGGCTGAGTGCACTGTCGTCGAGGCGCGACGCCACTTCATCCCACAGCGTTGCCGCCTTGAGCGCCGCCTCGATGCGTTCGTCGAGTTCGCGCCGGCGCTTGATGCCGAGCAGGCGCAAACCGTACGCGACATTGTCATGCACCGATAACGGAAACGGATTCGGGCGCTGAAACACCATGCCGACACGCCGACGCAAATCGTGCACGATCGTGTCCTTCGCGTACGCATCGGTCTGACCGACCAGCACGCGACCGCTGACGCGACACTCGACGATTTCGTCGTTGAGCCGGTTCAGGCAACGCAGCAGACTCGACTTGCCACAGCCGCTGGGCCCGACCAGTGCGGTGATGCGATGGGCTGGAATCTCGAGATCGATGTTGTCCAGCGCCTGGCGCGCGCCATACCACGCCGACAGCGCCTCGGTGCGCAGGGCGAAATCGACGCGCCGTATAGTCGGCGCATGCGCAAGAGACGAAGCAGTGGAATCGGGCACGGTGCTCAACATCTAGACTCTCGGATTTCGATGGGCTCGTCTCAGTTTTCAAGCGAACGGTAACGCTCGCGCAGACGATTGCGCAGCAGGATCGCCGACAGGTTCAATGCGATGACGACGGCGACCAGCAGGCCCGCGCAAGCATACGCGCGCGGCACGCCGCGGATCGTATCGGAGCTGGCGAGTGCAGCGTCGTAGACCGCGAAGCCCAGATGCATGAATTGTCGCGAGGGATGCAGATACGGGAAGCCGCCGTCGATCGGCAATACCGGTGCGAGCTTGACCACGCCGACCAGCATCAGCGGCGCGACGGCGCCAGCTGCGCGCGCAATCGCGAAGACAAGGCCGGTCAGCAAGGCCGGCCGCGCCGCTGGCAACAACAATCGCCACAAGGTTTCATCGCGTGTCGCGCCGAGCGCGAGCGAACCGTCGCGGAAGCTTGCCGGGATGCGCGCCAGACCTTCTTCGACGCTGATCACGACAACCGGGACCGTCAGCAGGGCCAGGGTCATCGCAGCCCAAAGCAGACCGCCGCTGCCAAACGTCGGCACGGGCAGACGATCCGCGTAGAACAAGTGATCGATGCCGGCGCCGATACCGTGCACGAACAAACCCAGGCCAAGCACGCCATAGACGATCGAAGGCACGCCAGCCAGCGTGTTGATCGCTGCTCGCACGAAGCGCACTCCGGCTCCGCGACGCTGATGCAGGAAGATCGCGGTGGCTACGCCAAGCGGCATCACCATGATGCTCATCAACAGGACCAATACGACTGTCCCGATCAACGCCGGAAGCACGCCGCCGGCGAGATTCGACGACGACGGTGATGTACCGAGGAAGTGCCCAAGGTTGCGCAGGAAGACGCCGCCCCTCGCGAAGAATCCGAGCGCGTTCGGATGCAAGCTGTCCAGAACAGCAGCGGGCTTGCTCGCGCTGCCGAACAAGGCTTCTGCACTCGTCCCCCGGTCCCGGCCGAAGAGCCGGCGGCCATCGACCAGGGTGACTGTGATCGCATCCTGCGGCAGTGAACGCGCGACGATCTCGCTGTTCGAAAGACGCCGATAGGCCTCGCCAATGCGATCAATTTCGCTCGTGCGCAGCGCGATCGCGCCATCCTCGACAGCGACGATCTCGCCGAGCAAGACCTCGCCATCGCGCAGCTGCAACTCACTGACGGATGCTGGCCACAAGGGTTCGAGGCCCGCTACAGCGAGAAGGCCAAGCAAGCCCACGAGCGCGGCGATGCACAGCGCCGTTGCGCCGCCCAGAACCCAGGTTGTCGCATCGCCGCTACGCCGCTTCATGTCGCGCGTGCACCTGCACTCAGGCGACGACGCAGGCGATCGCGCACGATCTCGGCAAGCGCGTTCAAGCTCAACGTCAACAACAGCAGGATCAAGGCGGCGAGCAGGAGACTGCGGTAGGCGCTGCTCGCAGGAGCGGCTTCGGGCATGCCCAGCGCAAGCTCCGCGCTGATCGAACGCAAGCCGATCAAGGGATCGAATCCGCCAACGGCTGTATTGCCGCTCGCCATCAGGACGATCATCGTTTCGCCAAAGCAACGCGAGAGACCCAACATGGTTGCAGCGACCAGACCAGAGCCGGCGGCGGGCATTACCACTGACGTCAGTGCCTGCCAGCGCGTCGCGCCGAGTGCAAAGGCCGCCTGCGTATGCGCGCGCGGCACCAGAAACAGAGCATCCTCGGCGACCGAAAACACCAGCGGCAGCGATGCAAAACCCAGGGCAAGTCCGACGAGCGCCGCATTCCAAGGACTCGACGGCACGATCGCAACCGCGTCATGGCGAGCGCCGACAGCGGCGACTACGGCGACGACAGCGATCAGCAGCGGCAGCAGCCACAACGGCAACCACGCCTCGTTGCGGACACGCGCACCAAACGCCATGCCGGCAGCGAGCAATACCGCCGGCACAATCACCATCAAGGCGAGTAGCGTTGCAACATGGGTTTTCAGCCACGGCGCAATCGTCGCCGCCGCGATCAAACCGAGCACGACCGTCGGCACCGCATCGAGAATCTCGAACGCCGGCTTGATCCATGCGCGCAAACGCGGCGCGCAGAAGTGCGCCGTGAACATCGCGACTGCCAGCCCGAGCGGTACTGCGACGAGCACTGCGCACGCCGCCGCACGCAATGTGCCCGAAAACAAAAGGCGCAAGCCTTGCCAGTCCAAGGCCGACAACGCCGCCCAAGGCAGTAGGCCGGCCATCAGGAAAAAGGGGATCGCCATCAACCCAGCGAGCACGAGCGTCGTACCTGCGTAGACCAGCAGGGCCAGCAGACGCCCTTTACGCAGGCGCGCGCGCGCAACCGACTGGATCAGGTCGGGGCTCAAGTTCGTATCGCAAGTCGCTGGATCGACGGGCATTCGTGCACGCTAGGCGGATCAGATGACAGTGTTGTTACAGCCACCGCCGCGACTGTCATTGATCTGCCATTCCAGCGCAACACGCACTTCAAGGACACACGCCAGCCTAGTCGCGTCGAAAAGCCCGGCCCAGTACCGCCCATGCGTGTCGCCATCGTCACCGAAACCTGGCCTCCGGAGATCAACGGCGTCGCCTTGACCGTGCAGTCGCTTGCGCGCGGCCTGGCCAGACTTGGCCATACCGTCGAGCTCGTGCGCCCTCGCCAGGACGACGAGACGGCCAATGCAACCGATGCATTCGAGCAAGTTTTGCTGCCGGGCGCAGCCCTGCCCCGCTATCCGGGCCTGCGCTTTGGCTTGCCGGCGCACCGCGCCTTGCATCGACGCTGGTCCGAACGCCGTCCTGACGTGCTCTACATCGCCACCGAGGGCCCGCTCGGTCTGACGGCACTCGGTGCCGGGCGCCGCCTCGACATTCCTGCCTGCACCGGTTTCCACACCCGCTTTGACGACTTCGCAAGCCACTACGGTCTCGACTTCCTGACTCCGATCGTGTTCGCATACCTGCGCCGTTTTCACAACCGCGCATCCGCGACGCTCGTGCCCACGACGGAACTGGCCGACTTTCTCGCCGCCCATGGATTCCGCGACGTGCGCCTGCTGCGTCGCGCGGTCGATACGGAACTCTTCCATCCGCGCCATCGCGACCACGCGTTGCGCGCCGAATGGGGACTGGCACGCAGCGATCTTGCAGTGATCCATGTCGGTCGACTCGCGCCTGAAAAGAATCTCGAACTTGCGGTACGCGCGTTCCACGCGATCCGCGCAACGGATTCGCGCGCACGCCTCATCATCATCGGCGATGGTCCATCGCGCGCAAGGCTGGCTGCAGCAGATCCGGAAATCGTGTTCGCCGGGATCCGGCGCGGCGAAGACCTTGCGCGTCACTACGCGTCGGGCGATCTCTTCCTGTTCCCGAGCCTGACTGAAACCTTTGGCAACGTGACGCTCGAATCGCTCGCGAGCGGTGTGCCGGTCGTCGCGTTCGACTACGGGGCCGCCCATGCGCACATCCACGATCCGCTGGCCGGCGCCTGCGTCGCGATGGCCGACGGCGATGCATTCATCGCGGCCGCGATTTCGCTGTCAGCACAAGTGCAGGCGTGCACGGACGCCGGCGGCTCAAGCGTGCGTGACGCTGCTCGCGCGGCGGTCTCGTCGCTGAGTCCGGCCAGCGTCGCCACCCATTTTGCCGATCTGCTCGGCGAACTTTCACTGCAGAGGGCGGCATGACGACTTGGCAGCGTATCGAAATCGGCAGTGGCGAACGCGCTCTGTGCCTGGCGATGAACCGCTGGGGAGCGCGCCGCATACTGACGCGCTTCTTCAGCCTGATCAGCCACCTCGGCGACGGATCTTTCTGGTACACGTTGATTGCACTGCTGGCGGCATTCGGCGGATGGCGAGGTCTGCATGCTGCAATCCACATGACCGTGGTCGGCATGGTCGCTGCTTTCATGTATCGCACCTTGAAGCGCTGGACGCGCCGGCCGCGGCCATTTCGCACGCACGCCGACATCACCGCGTACATCCTGCCGCTGGATGAATTCAGTTTCCCATCGGGGCACACCCTGCACGCCGTCAGCTTCAGCCTGATCGCACTGGTGTACTTCCCCTGGCTCGCATCGGTGCTGCTGCCGTTCACGCTGCTGGTCGCGATGTCGCGCGTCGTGCTGGGCCTGCACTATCCGAGCGACGTGATCGCGGCCACGCTCATCGCGTGCGGACTGGCTGGCGGTTCGTTGTGGCTGGTGCCGGCGGCCTGGCTCACCTGAGCGACGCTACAGCGCCTCGACCCGCGCGCGGATCAGGGAAGGCCGCTCCTGCGCATGCCAGTCGCCCGCGTTGGCGACCTGCGCCTCGCGCTTGAACGCATCGAGCAATGCGAGATCGAGATCAGCGAACGCCCACTCCGCTGTTCCCTCGGCACGCGCGACGACACCATCCGATGGAAAGCCGCGGTCGATCGGCGAATAGATGGCCGCGCAGCCGGTATTGAGATCGAGCGCAGGACTCCATGGCGCCGCACCCGCGGTCACCGCGCACGCCACGAATATCTGATTTTCGAGCGCTCTTGCCTGGCAGCCGATGCGTACGCGATTCGCGCCTGCATCGGTATCGGTACAACTCGGCACCAGGATCACGCGCGCGCCTGCTTCCACCTGGGCACGCGCGTAGAGCGGAAATTCCACGTCATAGCAGACGTTGATGCCAACGCGGCCGAATGCGGTATCGAACACCTTGAGTGCATCGCCGGCTTCGATGACCGCTGCAGCGCGCTCGAAACCGGTCAAAGTCAGTTTGTCCTGGAACGCAAGCCTGCCTTCAGGCGATACGAAATAGGAGCGATTGCGATAACGGCCGCCGCCGATGTCGAGCAGAAAGCTGCCTGCGACCAGATAGACCGCGTGGCGGATGGCAAGCTCGCGCGCGAGTACAACGTAGTCGGCATGACAAGCCTGCAGCGCCGCGAGTGAGCGTACGAAGTCGGCGCGGACATCCTGCGGCTGTCCTGCCGCCGCTTCGAGCGCGACATATTCCGGCAACACGACGACCCCTGCGCCGGACGCAGCGGCATTCGCAACGCGCTTGCCGATTCGCGATGCGAACGCCGCGAAATCGTCGGGCGCGCCGATTCCATATTGCGCGGCGGCAATCCTCATGCTCACGCGGGTTCCAGTGGGCGCAACCAGAAGGACAGAGAGTGAGCGCTGACCTCCTCGCTACCGACCTCCTGCCAATCGAGCGAGCACTTCATGTCGTGCTGGCACCGATAGCCGCGCTTGAGCCAGAACAGGTCGTTCGAGCGCGTGCCATCGCCGCGACGCGAATCGTTTTTTTCGCGATCGACCGAGCAGAATGCCGTCAGCATGAACCGACTCAGGTTGCGCGCGTAGCGCTCCCGTTCGTCGAAGAAACGGTGACCGAGCCCGTGGCCGCGGTATTCGGCCAGCAGCACGGATTCGCCAAAATAGAACACGGTGTCCAGCTTGATCTGCTGTTCCAGAAACGGGCGCTGAAAGGCGGCGATCTCGTCAATGAGTGGAATGCCTGTCGAGGCACCGATGACCTGCCCGCCATCAAATGCGAGCACGAACAGGCTATCGGGCGACTGCGCATACGTCGCCAGGTATTTCTTCTCGTATTCGCGGTCACCGGCATAGAGGTAAGGCCAGTCGCGAAAGACCGCGATGCGCAGGTTCGCGACGGCATCGAGATGCGCGGCGATCTGGGCTCCACTGAATGTGCGGACGTCGAACATCGGTTTCACGCTGGTTGCTCCCTGCAGTCATGCGAAAAACGTGCCTATCGACACTCCTGCGTCCGCAATCGTCGACTGGCATTCGCGCAATCTATCTCATCTGAATCGTTTCAGCCGGACTACAATCAAGCGACGATGACCGCGATCACCCTGCTCGATTGCCCTGCACTTTCGGTGACCGACTACACCTGCGATGCCGGACCGCACGACCAGCCGTTTACCGAGCTGCACGGGCGCCATTCCATTGCCTACGTCCGGCGCGGGAGTTTCGGCTACCGCACGCAGGGCAAGGCGTTCGAACTCGTTGCCGGTTCGGTGCTCGTCGGCCACGCGGGCGACGAATTCATGTGCACGCACGACCACCACGGCTGCGGCGACGAGTGCCTGTCGTTCCATCTCGCACCGGAGCTCGTGCAGTCGCTCGACGACCGCAGCACGCTCTGGCGAAGCGGAAGCCTGCCCCCGCTGGCCGAGCTCGTCGTGCTCGGCGAGCTTGCGCAAGCCGCGGCGAACGGCGGCAACGACGTGGGCATGGAAGAAGCGGGCTTGCTGTTTGCCGCCCGCTTCATCGAACTCGCCGGTGGACGCCAACGCGATACCGCGCGGCCTCGCGCGATCGATCGACGCCGCGCAGTGGAGACTGCGTTGTGGATGGACGCAAACTCGCACCAGCCGATCGATCTCGACGCAGCGGCGCGCGAAAGCGGACTCAGTCCGTTCCACTTCCTTCGCGTGTTCGCGAGTGCGCTCGGCGTGACGCCGCATCAATATCTCGTACGCTCGCGGCTGCGCCGGGCGGCGCGTCTGCTCGCCGACGACACGCGATCGATCACCGATGTGGCGCTCGACGTCGGCTTCGCGGATCTGTCGAACTTCGTGCGCACCTTTCGTCGTGCAGCTGGCGTGTCGCCACGACGGTTTCGCGAATCGGCGAAAAGTGGGTCCATGAAAGGCGACCGCAAGATTCTCCAAGAACGTCTGGCACTCCCCGCGCAACACTGATCTCCCCACAGCGGAGATCATCCATGTACGACCATATCGGCCTGAAAGTGAAAGACCTCGACGCGAGCGTCCGCTTCTACGAGCAGGCTCTGACGCCTCTCGGGCATACCCTCGCTTCGCGCAGCGCCAGCGGTGCCGGCTTCGGCCCGGTCGGTGCACCTGCGCTATGGCTGTACGCCAGCGACGCAACGCCCGTCGCCGGCACGCACGTCGCGTTCCTCGCCGCCGATCGCGCTGCCGTCGACGCATTCCACCGCAACGGGCTCAAGGCCGGTGGCCGTGACAACGGACATTCGGGCCTGCGCGAAGACTACAGTCCGACCTACTACGCGGCCTTCCTGATCGACCCCGACGGCAACAATGTCGAGGCCGTCCACGGTGCCTGAGCCCACACAGGCATCGCTGCCGGGAATGGCATCAAACTGACGCGCGGGCGCGTCGCTGCACGACCCAGCGCGCCGCGCCCTCGCCTGCGATGCGTCCGCTGGCGAAGCACGCGCTCAGGAGATAGCCTCCAGTTGGCGCTTCCCAGTCGATCATTTCGCCGCAGCAGAAGACACCCGGCGTCACCTTCGCCATCAGGGCAACGTCGAGCGCATCGAAGCGCACGCCGCCGGCGCTGCTGATCGCTTCCTCGAGCGGACGCGGCCGCTGCAATGTCAGCGGCAGCGACTTGATCGCAGCAGCGACACGCGTGGCATCCTGTTGTTCGGTTTTCGACAGCACTTCATAGAGCAGTCCTGCCTTGACGCCTTCGATGCCGGCATGGCGCCGCAGATGCTCGCTCAACGAACGGCCGTTGCGCGGTCGTGCGAGTTCGCGCGTGAGACGTTCGAGATCACGACCAGGTGCCAGGTCGAGGTGGATCCGCACGGCGCCACCGGCGGTTATTGCGTCGCGCAAAGGCGCACTGAACGCGTAGATCAAACTGCCTTCGACACCGTGCGCAGTGACGATGAACTCGCCCTGCCTGCGCAGTGTCGCGCCCTTTGAGTCCTGCCATACGATCACGACCGGTTTAACTGGATGACCGGCATGGCGCGATGCGAAATGCTCACTCCACGCCACGTCGAAGCCGCAATTCGACGGCGCCAGCGGCGCGACCGCAATGCCGCGATCTTCGAGCAGCGGCGGCCACGTTCCCGTCGACCCGAGCACCGGCCAGCTGCCACCACCCAGCGCGAGCACGACTGCATCGGCAGCAACGATCACCTTTTCGCCTGCGTGGAGAAAGTGCACGGCGCCGCTGGCATCCCAGCCCTGCCAATCGTGATTCATGTGAAAACGCACGCCGCTCGCGCGCAGGCGCCGTAACCATCCGCGCAGCAAGGGCGCCGCCTTCAGATCCTGCGGAAACACGCGGCCAGACGAGCCGACGAAGGTCTCGACGCCGAGATCACGCGCCCATGCGCGCAACGCATCCGCATCGAATGCGCGCAGCCAGCGCGTCACTTCCGCCTGGCGCGACCCATAGCGGGAGACGAAGGTATCGAACGGGTCGGAATGCGTGAGGTTGAGCCCGCCCTTGCCTGCGATCAGGAACTTGCGTCCGACCGAACCCATGCGATCGTAGACATCGACCTCAACGCCGGCCGCGCGCGCTGTCTCCGCCGCCATCAATCCTGCGGGACCGCCGCCGATGATCGCGAGCGATGGTTGCGTGTTACTGGTGATCGGCACGTGACGGCTCAAGCGCCGACCTGGGCAAGCCAGTCCTGCAGGTTGTAGTAGTTCGTCACGCGCGTGATACGGCCATCGCGAATGTCGAAGAATGCGCCGCCCGGCAGCACATAAGGCTGGCCATGCGCCGGCGGCAATCCCTCATCGGCGACTTTGTAGCAGCCGTGCACGACATACTCGGCCGCCGCGTGCGCGCCGTCCGCACTGGCCATGACGACGACATCCCGCAACTGTTCGGCGTAACAACGGTCCATTCGCGCCAGGAAAGCCCTGAATGCCGCACGCCCGCGCTCGCGCGAGCCCTGGTTGAGGTCGTGCACGACGTCGTCGTCTAGCAGACCGAGCATTTCCTCCCAATCGCCGCGGTTGAATGCGTTGTAGTAGTTCCCGATCAAACTGAGCGTGTCGTGCATGGCGTGGCGTCATCCGGCGGTGAGTCGAGCCTGATGACGCGCAGTGCGCACCGATATCAGGCCAATTCCGTTTCATCGCTACCGAGCGTGCCCGGTGCGACAGGTTAGGCCAGATATCGTAACTCGCGCCGATCGTCCACAGATTGCCGGCAACCAGGAAACGTCATTCATCTCGCCGCTCCTGCAGGCTCTAGCGGATGAAATGATGTGACGCGCCGCTCCAATGGAAGGCCCAGAACAAACCAAACGCCATCCAGAACATCCTCTTCAGGCCACGCGCGAGCAGCCAGGCGATGCCGATCGCGAGCAGGACCGGCATATATTTCTCGAGCGTCTCGCGCTGCGGCGTGGAAAGGTTCGGGATCTGGACGTTCATGGCGATCTCCTGCGCACCGGAATGGGTGCGGGAGGATCATCTCGATTCCGGATACTGGAAATCAGGAGCGGACGTCAGCTATCGCAGGTGACGTCCGTCATGCGTCGCTGGCGCGGCCCTCTTCGGCGGGGACGGTCTTGCCTCCGGAGTCCAACTCCGCCGCGAAGCTGCTACTTGGTCACTGCAGGAGCTGCAGGCGCGGGCGCCGCATTCGCATTCCAGGTGTCGCGGACGTAGTGCCAGGTGCCGTCCTTCTTGAGCGACACCGAAAGGAATTTGCCGGATTCGACGACCTTCTCCTTGATCATCGCCGTGTAGGCACCCGATTCTCATATGCGCGCAGCCCGCACCCGGCCGTCGAGAGGGCGAGCACAAGCAGGACTTGTGCTGCCATCATGCGGCGAAGACGCGGAACCGATCAGCGCACGCCCGTCTCGTTGCGCGCAATCACCAGCCGCTGGATCTCGCTCGTGCCTTCGTAGATCTCGGTGATCTTCGCGTCGCGGAAATAGCGCTCCAGCGGCATTTCCTTTGAATAGCCCATGCCGCCGTGGATCTGCACCGCCTGGTGCGTGATGAACATCGCCGCTTCCGATGCGAACAACTTCGCCACGGCCGCCTCGGTGCTGAAACGGCCGCCATTCATGTCCGCCTGGGTCTTCGCAAATGCAGCGCGCAAGGTCAAAAGAGTTGCCGCATCGAGACGGCACTTCATGTCCGCGATCTTGGCCTGGATCATCTGGAACGAACCAATCGGGCTGCCGAACGCCTTGCGCTCGCGCGTCCACACGAGGCTCGCCTCGTAGGCGGCACGCGAGAGGCCGACCGCCTGCGACGCGATGCCGATGCGCCCCGCATCGAGTACGCCCATCGCGATGCCGAAGCCCTTGCCTTCCGCACCGAGCATATCCGCGGCCGGACACACGTAGTCGCTGAATTCGATTTCGCACGTCGCCGAAGCTCGGATGCCGAGCTTGGGTTCGGTCTTGCCGGCATGAAAACCCGCGCGTGCGGTGTCGATGATGAACGCCGAAACGCCCTTCGCACCGATGCCCGGTGTGGTGATTGCGAAGAGCACGATGTATTTGGCGACCGGGCCAGACGTGATCCAGCTCTTCTTGCCGTTGATCACCCAATCGCCGTCCGCGTTCTTCGTCGCGCGCGTGTGCATGGCAGAGGCATCCGAACCCGACTGCGGCTCTGTCAGTGCATAGGCGCCGATCGCTTCGCCCGTTGCGATCGCGCGAACGTACTTCTGCTTCTGCTCCTCGCTGCCGTACTTGAGGATGCCGTTGCAGTAGAGCGAATTGTTGACCGACATGATCGTCGAATGGGCGCAGTCGGCTTCGGCGATTTCCATCATCGCAAGCGAATACGCAACCGTGTCCATGCCGGCGCCGCCGTATTCATGCGGCACTTCGATGCCCATCAGGCCAAGCTGGCCCATCTCGCGGATGTTCGCGAGCGGGAACTCGCCCGCTGCATCGAGTTCAGCCGCCACCGGAGCAATGCGCTTCTGCGCGAAATCACGCGCGATGGCCTGGATCGACAACTGGTCGTCGCTGTATCGGAAATCCATGCAAGCTCCTCGGATCGACGCGCAGAACGGCGCGCGATACGCAATTTTAAGGGAAGGCCGTCGATTTTAGCGGTTTCGCACAATCAGTGCGCGAGCGCCTCAAAGTCGCACGGCCGGCCACGCAGGTGCTGTTCCAGTATCCAGGGCAGCAAGGTTCGTTCGCCGTACGCCTGTGGCCAGATCACATGCTTTTCGCCGGGATATTCCGTATAGCGCGGTACTCCGCCCATCGCACGCAGCGCGCGCACGACCGCACGAGAGCCAACCATCGCGCCGTCGTAGCCGGTTTCGATGTCGGTGTCGTCGTCCTCGGCACCGTGGAATACCCATTGCGGCACATCGCGGATCGGCCCCAGTCCGGCCAGTTCGGTCATGCCCGACATTGGCACGCCGGCGGCGAAGCAACGCGGATACGCCTTCAGCGCGTCCCAGACACCGGTGCCGCCGTCGGAAATTCCGGTGAGGTAAATCCGCCGTGAATCGATGCGCCAGTGATTCAGCGCGTCGCGCACCACCGCGACGACGCGATCGGGTGGCCAGTAGGCGTCCGTCGTCTGCGGCGCGATGTAAACCAGCGGAATACCGCCTTCGCGCGCGGTGTCGATCAGCTCGAACGAACCGTTGCCATCGCCTGCAAGCTGCGACTCGTTATCGGTGCCATCCTGCCAGTCGCCATGCAGGAAAACGATCAGCGGCAGCCATTCCTGTTTGTGTCGCGCTGAGGTCACGATCGCTCGATACGGAACATGCAACGCATCGGAGGTCCAGAATTTACCGAGTTCGGCGTCCTCGATCGCTGCGGCGGGAAAGCACCAGAACGCCGCGATGCCCCCGGTCAGGGCATGCAGCAGCATTGCACGGAGGTTGCGAAAAATTGTCATCGCCCATGCTGACGCAAGATTGAAAACAGCACCTGAATATCCGACCCTTCGCGGCATCAATCAGCCGGTGCGCCGACAGCGCCCAGGGCGCGACCAATCGGGATGAGATAGTTGACGTTCAACGAAGAACCCTCGGCATTCACGAGACCGGAAACGCTCAAGGCCACCAGCTCCCCGGACTCGTTGAACACCGGGCCACCGGAATTGCCGGGATTGATCGCCGCATCGGTCTGGTACAGGCGTGCCCCATTGACCTCACGTACTGCAGAGAGAATTCCCTGCGTCACGGTGTGGCTCAGCTTCACATCCAGCGGCGTACCCACGACGTAGAGCGGATCGCCGGCATGCGGCTCGCCGTGCGCCACGGTGGCTGCCTTGCGCCCCTTCGGATCGAACTGCAACAACGCGACATCGACATGCTTGTCGGTGCGAACCACACGTGCCTCGACCACATCGTCATCGAGCATCACCCTGACCTCGGTGTCGGCGCCGACGACATGCGCGTTGGTCAGCGCGTATCCATTGACGTCGATCAATACGCCGCTGCCATGACCACGCGACGTCTTCACGGTCACCGCGCTGCGCAACAACTCGTCGGAGTGACCGCGAAAACTGCCGCTGCCGTCGCCATAGACGAGTGCCATTTTCGTGGCAGCGACCGCGCTAGCGGCTCCCTGGCCATGCTCACCATCGGCCCCTGTCACGACATCGACGAACGCATGATCACCGAGCAAATTGTCCGTCGCGGCCGCGAGTGCCTTGAGCACGGTGCCCTTGGTACCGCCGCCGGGATGCCATGCGTCGAACGAACCGGCGCTGACGCCGCTGTACAGCGGCTCCCCGTCTGCCTGCGCGCGCAGGACCCAGCGCACCTTGACGTAACCGCGCGAACCAGAGCCGAACGTATTGCCCATCGAAATCGAATTGCACAGGTCGAGTTTCATCGCGACCAGTTCCGCATCCAGATGCAGGTCGGCGAGCGAGCCGGCGCTGTCGGTGCCATCAACGAACAGATAGCCGAAGTTGCGGAATCGCTCGGCGACGGCGGCCTCCGCAACTTTTCCCTTCAAGTCGACGGCACCATCGCTCCATTGGACATCGGTGCTTTGCGAACAATCCTTGCCACTGAACGCGCGTCCGATGGTCGCGTTGCTGCTGCCGGCGATGTCCAGCTTCAAGCCGAAGTTGTCAAGTGCGATGCTGGCGCCCCCGTTCCGTTTCGGATTGGCGATCGGTGGCTTGATCGCCACCTTGGCATCGGCGAAGTTGCTGTTGAGAACGACCTCTTCGACCTTGCCCTGCGACTCTTTGCTGGCACCACTGGTTGGCGGCGGCGTATCCGAAAAATGCCAATTGCCCTTTGCGTCGCGCCACTTGTACACCCCTGCCGATGCGATGCCGAAGGCGAACAAGGCGCCGCCCAGGATCAATCCCACGCCAGCAAACCGGACGACGCGCGCCATCGAGCAACTCCATTGACATGAGGACGGCGACGTCGCGCCTTGGCCGATTGCGCATGAAGGGCGTGCGCAGCGGGCGCGCGGAGTATAGCGAGGCGGCTTGGAGCCGGGTTGACGCGCTACACGGCGGAGACTAGTCTTGCACTTCATCTCTCAATCAAGATGAAAGGATAAATATTGGATCTCGCCGCGACATCGGCGCTGCTGCGGCTGCTTTCGGACCCGACGCGCGTGCGCCTGCTGGCCCTGCTCGAACGCGAGGAACTCACCGTCGCCGAACTTTCCGCGGTGCTGCGCCTGGCGCAGCCGCGCGTATCGACGCATCTGGCCAAACTCAAGGAAGCCGATCTCGTGCGCGACCGCCGTGCGGGCGTGTCTTCGTACTATCGCTACAACGGCGAACTCGACGCGAAGGAAGGCGCCCTGCTGCGCGCGCTCAAGGAGAGCGTCGACGATGCCTTGCTGCGCGACGACGAACGCCGCCTGCCTGCCGCGCTGGCCAAACGTGCGCGCGCCGAAGGCTGGGCCGATACCGTCGCAGGCGACATGGAGCGCCACTATTCGCCGGGTCGCACCTGGGAGACGCTCGCGCGCGGCATGACCCAGCTGGTCGAGACCGGCGACGTGCTTGATATCGCATCCGGCGACGGCGTGCTGGCGGAATTGCTCGCACCGCGCGCACGTTCGATCGTCTGCGTCGATGCGAGCGCGCGCGTGGTCGATGCGGCGCGTCAACGCCTGAAGGCGTTTGGCAATGTCGAGGTCAAGGTCGGCGACATGCACGCACTCGACTTTGCTGACGCACGCTTCGACCTGGTCCTGCTGATGCACGCGCTGACGTACAGCGACAAGCCGGCGGCGGTGGTCGCGGAGGCAGCACGCGTGCTGCGCCGTGGCGGTCGCGTCGTCGCTGCAACGCTCGGGCGCCACGCGCATCGCACCGCAGTCGAACCGTTCGAGCACCGCAACCTCGGTTTCACCATCGAGGAACTGCACGACTTCGCGCGCAAGGCGAAGCTCGAGGTGATTGCCTGCGAGCGCCTGACGCGCGAGCGTCGTCCACCGCATTTTGAAGTCCTCAGCCTGCTCGCGAGAAAGCCATGAGCACCCAACTGCCCTACCTCAATCCGAAGCGCGCACAGGCATTGTTCGATGCACTGGCGCAGCGCATTCTCGTCATCGACGGCGCCATGGGTACGATGGTGCAGAGCTACCGGCTCGAGGAAGAGGACTATCGCGGCGAGCGCTTTGCGGAAGGTTTCGACCGTCAACATGAGCCCTCGCGCGACGCGGTCGCACAGCCGGGCCATGATCTCAAGGGCAACAACGACCTGCTCACGTTGACGCGCCCCGGCGTCATCAGTGCGATCCATACCGCGTATCTCGAAGCGGGCGCCGACCTGCTCGAAACCAACACGTTCAATGCAACGTCGATCAGCCAGGCCGACTACCACCTCGAACACGTCGTCTACGAATTGAACAAGGAAGGCGCACGTCTCGCTCGCGCCGCCTGCGATGCGATCGAGCTGCAGACGCCGGACAAGCCGCGCTTCGTCATCGGCGTGCTTGGCCCTACCAGTCGCACCGCGTCGATCAGCCCGGACGTCAACGACCCGGGCTTCCGCAACACGAATTTCGATGAACTGCGCATCGCCTACCGCGAAGCCACGGCCGGTCTCATCGACGGCGGCGCCGATACGATCATGGTCGAGACGATCTTCGATACCTTGAACGCAAAGGCTGCCTTGTTCGCCGTCGAGGAAATCTTCGAGGAACGCGGCGGGCGCCTGCCGGTCATGATTTCCGGCACGATCACCGACCTTTCCGGCCGCACCCTTTCCGGCCAGACGGCTGAGGCGTTCTACGCGTCGGTTGCGCATGGCCGACCACTGTCGGTCGGTCTCAACTGTGCGCTGGGCGCAAAGGAGCTGCGCCAGTATGTCGATGTGCTCGCTCAGGTCGCCGAAGGTTACGTCAGCGCGCATCCGAATGCGGGCCTGCCGAATGCCTTTGGCGAGTACGACGAAACACCCGAGGACATGGCCGGACTGATCGGCGAATTCGCGCGCAGCGGCCTGCTCAACCTGGTAGGCGGCTGTTGCGGAACCACGCCGCCACACATCAAGGCGATCGCCGAGGCGGTCGAAGGTGTGCCGCCTCGCCTGCTGCCGCAGTCCGTCAAAGCAGCCGCCTGATCGGCATTTTCGCCACCCACATCCTTCCGTCGTTCCCGCCGAAGCGGGAATGACGAAATACAAGATCACCGCAATCCCATGTCCGCAACGCCCCGCCACACCCGACTTTCCGGTCTCGAACCGCTGGTCATCACGCCCGAGCTGCTGTTCATCAATGTCGGTGAACGTACCAACGTGACCGGCAGCGCGCAGTTCAAGAAACTCATCAAGGAAGAACGCTACGACGAAGCCGTCGTGGTCGCTCGCCAGCAGGTCGAGAGCGGCGCGCAGATCCTCGACGTGAACATGGACGAGGGCCTGATCGATTCCGAAGCGGCGATGGTGCGATTCCTCAATCTGATTGCATCGGAACCCGACATCGCGCGCGTACCGGTGATGGTCGACTCCTCCAAGTGGAGCGTGATCGAGGCCGGCTTGCGTTGTCTGCAAGGCAAGGGTGTCGTCAACTCGATCTCGATGAAGGAAGGCGAGGAAGCTTTTCTCGCGCAGGCAAAGAAGGTGCTGCGCTACGGCGCCGCCGCCGTGGTCATGGCCTTCGACGAGGACGGCCAGGCAGACACCTGTGCGCGCAAGGTCGAGATCTGCACGCGAGCGTACAAGCTCCTGACCGAACGTCTCGACTTCCCGCCCGAAGACATCATCTTCGATCCGAACATCTTCGCGATCGCAACCGGCATCGAGGAGCACGACAACTACGCCGTCGATTTCATCGAAGCGACGCGGATCATCAAGCGGACCCTGCCGCATTGCCACGTTTCCGGTGGCGTCTCCAACGTCTCGTTCTCGTTCCGCGGCAACGAAACCGTGCGCCAGGCCATCCACGCGGTGTTCCTGTACCACGCAATTGCCGCCGGCATGGACATGGGCATCGTCAACGCAGGTGCATTGCCGATCGTCGACGACATCGATTCCGAATTGCGCGAGCGCGTCGAGGATGTCGTGCTCAACCGCCGCAAGGATTCGACCGAACGCCTGCTCGAAATTGCCGATCGCTACAAGTCGAAGAAAGGCGAAGTCGTCGTCGAGAATCTCGCCTGGCGTTCGTTGCCGATCCGCGCGCGACTCGCGCATTCGCTCGTGCATGGCATCGATGCGTTTGCCGAAGTGGACGCCGAAGAAGCGCGCCAGATGAGTTCACGCCCGCTCGATGTCATCGAAGGTCCATTGATGGATGGCATGAATGTCGTCGGCGACCTGTTCGGCGCCGGCAAGATGTTCCTGCCCCAGGTGGTCAAGTCCGCACGCGTGATGAAGAAGGCCGTCGCCTACCTGCTGCCGTTCATCGAGGAAGAAAAGCTGCGCACCGGCGACACCGCGAAATCGAACGGCAAGATCGTGATGGCGACGGTCAAGGGCGACGTGCACGACATCGGCAAGAACATCGTCGGAGTCGTGCTCCGCTGCAACAATTTCGACGTGATCGACCTCGGTGTGATGGTGCCGGCGCAGAAGATTCTCGACGTGGCGATCGCCGAGAAAGCCGACATGATCGGCTTGTCCGGGCTGATCACGCCGTCGCTTGAGGAAATGAGCCACGTCGCGCGCGAAATGCAGCGCCAGGATTTCCACCTGCCCCTCCTGATCGGCGGCGCGACGACGTCGCGTGCGCACACCGCGCTGAAGATCGAACCGCATTACAAGTCGCCCTGCGTGTGGGTCAAGGATGCATCGCGTGCGGTCGGCGTCGCGCAATCCCTGATCACCAAGGACCTGGTCGACGCCTTCATGGCGAAGATCCGCGCCGAGTACGCGGAAATCCGCGAGCGCCACAAGGATCGCAGCGGCGCCAAACGCCTGGTCTCACTGACCAAGGCGCGCGCGCAGCGATTCGAAGGCGACTGGGCCAGCTACAAGCCGCCGATGCCGAACAAGCCCGGCGTCACGGTATTCGATGACTATCCCCTGGCCGAGCTGGTTGACTACATCGACTGGTCACCTTTCTTCAATGCATGGGAGCTGGCAGGCCGGTTCCCGGCGATCCTCGACGACGCGGTCGTAGGCAAGCAGGCGACCGAGTTGTATCGCGACGCGCGCGCGATGCTGAAGAAGATCATCGACGAAAAATGGCTGAGAGCACGCGGCGTGATCGGGTTGTGGCCCGCGGCCAGCGTCGGCGACGACGTAGAGATCTATCGCGAGGACAGCGGTGGCGAGCGCGAAGTCATGTCCCATCTTCGTTTCCTGCGCCAGCAAGTCGACAAGCCGGTCGAACGTCCTGATTTCTGCCTTGCCGATTTCATCGCACCGAAAGCATCCGGCGTGCACGACTGGATCGGCGCATTCGCGGTCACGGCCGGCATCGGCATCGATGCGCACGTCGCGCGCTTCGAGCGCGATTACGACGACTATTCGGCAATCCTGCTGAAGGCGCTCGCCGATCGTCTTGCCGAAGCCTTCGCCGAACATCTGCACCACCGCGTGCGGCGGGAACACTGGGGTTACGCGAACGACGAAGCGCTCGGCAACGACGAGCTCATCGCCGAGAAATACCGTGGCATCCGTCCTGCGCCAGGCTATCCCGCCTGCCCCGACCATACCGAAAAGGCTGCCCTGTTCGACTTGCTCGACGCAACGACCAATGCCGGCATCACGATCACCGAGAGCTTTGCGATGCTGCCGACCGCGGCCGTTTCAGGCTGGTATTTTTCGCATCCCGGCAGCCAGTACTTCGTCGTCGGTCGATTGACCAAGGAACAGGTCGAGGACTACGCAAAGCGCAAGGGCTGGACCCTCGCGGAAGCGGAGCGCTGGCTTGCGCCGAACCTCGACTACGACCCGGAATAGGCGTCGGACCGGCTTTTTGGGAACAACTGTCCCGGCAGCAACTGTCTCGGGGAGCACCTGTCTGTGGGAGCGATGTCAGTGGGAGCGGCTTCAGCCGCGATGCTCTCGATCGAAAAGCATCGCGGCTG
>JBDSXV010000076.1:0-7620 GCA_039926025.1 Dokdonella sp. | reverse complement strand
CGACGCGACCCCCGTCTCCGTCGGCGCGGACGATCACGCGATTGGGCGCGAAACCATCCGGGAGCATGATGGTACCGCTCACCTGCTGGAAATACTTGAAGCCGTACTCGATTCCGGACTTGTCCTGGCCCTGGGCCAGTGCGCTCCAGTCCAGCGTGGTCAACTTGTCGCCCTGCACACCTTCGACGCTGACGGTCAGGCGCCCCTTTATGTCCTGGCCGCGCTGGAAGTTCTGGGTCAAGGTGGCCGTCACGTTCCATGCCTTGGAATCCTTGACCGCACGCAGCCGCAGCGCATGCACAGCCAGACCCTCGCGCTTGCTGCCGCCGACCAGACGACCGTAGAAGGCGAGGTCAGCACGCAGGCCATCGACCTCCTCGTCGCGCTCTCGCAAGGTCTGCTGCACATCGGCCAGCGCAGCTTTGGCAACCTGTTCGGAGCGCTCCAGCACCGCAATCCGCGACTTCAACACGTCGCCTTCCTTGTCGACCGCAGCGAGCCTGGAGGCACCGTCGTGCTGCGAAGCCCGCGCGATAAAATAGGCGACCAAGGTACCGACGATGAGCAGGGACCCAAGCCAGACGAGGGCAAGCTGGAGCCACCTGCGGCGCTGCTGCGCAGGATCGTGCCGACGGATGACGAGGGAGGGAGTGGAACTGGCCATGGCGTGTCGCGTAGCCGCGCGAGCGCACGGCGAGGCCGACGCTTATAGTCGCGCACCGTACGCGGGTCAAGACAAACGCGTCCCGAGCGGGCCCGCCGCTATACTCGGCAACCCCTACCAGGAGTCACGCATGCTCTGGCTCAAGGCGTTTCATGTGATTTTCGTGGTGACCTGGTTCGCCGGGCTGTTCTATTTGCCGCGACTGTTCGTCTATCAGGTGGAGGCGACCGAAGCCGTCGTGCGCGAGCGCCTCAAGGTCATGCAACGACGCCTGCTTGGAATCACCCATGTCGGCGGCGGTCTGGCCCTGCTGTTCGGCGCACTGACGCTGGGCGCTTACGCGCAGGCGTCCCCGGCGTACCTGCACCAAGGCTGGCTGCATGCAAAGCTCGGCCTGGTTGTGCTGCTGATCGCCTACCACGTTATGCTGGTGCGCCTCACACGCGAGTTCGCCCGCGATACAAGCCGCTATTCGAGCCGCTGGTTGCGGATTTTCAACGAAATCCCGGCCTTGCTGCTGATCGCGATCGTGCTCCTCGTCATCCTCAAGCCCTGACCCCAGCAAGGTTCGTCCGTGGGCGTATAGTTGGCGTTCAAAGGGGGAGCGAATGCTGGCGCACGAAATTCAAGCGCAAGGTTCGGGGCGACAGAATGTGCTGCAGGCGCAATTGCCGCAGCGCCTGATGCGACTGCGCCAGCGTGGCGAGCGCCTGGGCCCGGCCTGCTGGGACATCAATGCGCTGCAACTTCTGGCCGAGGACGCCGCGATGATCGCGGCCGCCTGCCGCACGCCCGAGAACAGCCATCTGGCGGCGTGCCTGGATGCGCTGCATCAAACCGTGGCAGAGCTGTTGCACCCGCCGAGCTTGCCTGGCCAGGCAGCCTCCGCACGCATCGCGAACCTGATCAGGACGCTGGCACAACAACAGCCGCCAGAAAACCCTGAGCCACATGCCGAAGAGGCGGCGAGCATAACGATCGCGGGAGCCACTCACGAACTTGGATTTCCGCTGCTGGTGATGGCGCCGCATCAATACTGGACGCGCTTCGCCAAAGTGACGCTGCCCTCGCCTCGCAACGCAGGCGCGGCGCACGTAACCGCGCAACCGGAACAACTGCCCAGTGCCGCAGCCAGCCGCGAAGCGATACCCGCGCAGTCGAGCGCGGACAGGGGACCTGTTGGGGCAGCCCCAACCGAGTCCGCTGTAGTTACGAACGCGGGTCGTACGCAGGAACAATTGATGCGCCGCGTATCAGAATGCCTCGCAATGGAAGACTCCGGCATCCGCGCCGGTGGTTTGCTGTTGTTCTCGCTGCAGGATGCGCGGACACGGCGCGATGAGGCGGGCGAAGGACGCTACAACGACCAGATGTCCGAGGTCAGCGAGTTTCTGATCAGCCATGTCGGGCGCAACGATCTTGTCGCATGCGCCGGCGAGGATGGCTTCCTGCTGCTCAATCCGGACTGCGATCCGGGATTGCTCGAACCCTATGCGTTCAATTTGCGAGATCGCATCGCACGCGAGCCTTTCCTGGACGATCCGCGTGCGCGCTTTCTTTTTGATGTCGGCGTTTGCCCGTTCGTGGCCGGAGCGACCCAGGCCGACACCATGCTCGATGCGGCGCGAGGAGCGATCGGCAAGGCGCGTGCGGCGGGGCGAAACGGTGTGTCGGTCGTACGCAAGATCGAAGCCGCCATCGATGCCGGCCTCGTCGAACGCATTCGCGGCGCACTCAAGGGCGATGGTTTCCAGCTGTTGTTCCAGCCCATCGTCTCGTTGCGCGGCGAAGAGGACGAGCAATTCCAGGTATTGCTTCGCCTGCGAGACGAGGACCAGCGCCTGCATACCGCCGCCGAACTTATTCCGGCGGCCGAACGCGCGGGTCTGATGATTGAAGTCGATCGCTGGGTGCTCGAACGGTGTGTCCAGCTGCTGAGTCGACGCGCGCCTGCGACGCGCGTACCGCGCCTGTTTGTCAGCCAGTCGCTCGACAGCGTGCGCGATCCGGGTAGTTCGGAATGGTTGCGCCAATTGCTCGCCAGTGATCCGATTGCGGCGGATACGCTGTGCGTGGAATTGTCGGCGAACGACGCCACGCGCGCGTTGACCGCCGTCAGTCGCTATGCCGCTGCGATGAAGAACACCGGCGTGCGTCTCAGCCTGTCGGGATTCGAAGCAGGCGTGCTCGGCGAACGCCTGCTGCAGGCGCTGCCAGCCGATTTCATCAAGGTTTCACCGCGCTACCTGCGTTTCGACGATGCATTGATCTGCAGCGAGTTGCGCACACTCGTCGAGCGCCTGCAGGGCGACAGCAAGCGCGTGATCGCGCCGCGCGTCGAGGACGCGCGCGGAGCCGCAACGCTGTGGGCCGCCGGCGTCGACTTTATCCAGGGTAATTTCGTGCAGGAAGCCGGCGCCGATCTCGCATTCGATTTCCAGGCCGCCCTCATGTAGGGCGCGGCAGGCGCAGCGCGATATCCGCACGCGCTGGTTCTCGCTAGTGGAAAATCAGCACATTCGCGCCCGCTCAACTTCCGATCTTGGTCTGCAGGTAAGCCACCTCACCCAGACGCGCAATCAGGCCGAGCTGCGTTTCGAGCCAATCGATGTGTTCTTCTTCAGATTCGAGGATATTCTCGAATAATTCACGGCTGACGTAGTCGCCCAGCTTCTCGCAATCCACGATTCCCGCCTTGAGATCAGGCACGGCCAGCTGCTCCAGTTGCAAGTCGCAGCTCAACGCTTCCTTCGGCGATTCGCCAATCAGCAGTTTGCCGAGCGCCTGCAGGTTGGGCAGGCCATCGAGGAACAGGATGCGCTCGATCAGGCGATCAGCATGCTTCATCTCGTCGATCGATTCCTTGTACTCGTGCTCGGCCAGTTCCTTGTAGCCCCAGTTGCGGTACATGCGGGCGTGCAGGAAATATTGGTTGATCGCGGTGAGTTCGTTATAGAGCGCCTTGTTGAGGTGCCCGATGATCGTGGGGTGTCCCTTCATCGCCATGCTCCTGAATGGATTTGCGGACGCTTGCAGCGGCCTGTCGAAGATCGACTATAGCGCGCACGTCACGGCGGGAAGGAAACGACTACACGCGTTCGTGCGCGCGCGAGTGCCTCGCAACCCTCAGGCGGCAACGGCCATCAACGGAAGGGCGAGCAGGCGCGGTCTTGCCGTTTCATCGAGAATTTCCCGGGCCAGATCTTCACAGCTGCCGCAGCAGTCGCCACAACCGGTGCGCGCGCGCAATTCCGAGAACGAACGCACGCCCGCCGAGGCAGCCTCGCGGATCGAATGGTCGGTGACGGCGTTGCAGATACAGACGTACATGACGGAATCCCAAGATAGGATGCCTCATTCAAATGCAAATGCGAATGATTGTCAACGCCTTTCGCTACCGGCACGTGCCGGCTCAGGTCGCGGTGGCCAATTCGATCTGCCATTGCTGCTCGCGCAGCGACACACTGCAGCTGCCCTCGGCCAGGATTACCAGATGGCGCAACGCCTGCTCGTAAACGCGGCGCTTGAAGTTCACCACATGCGCTGCCGGGTACCAGAAATCCACCCAGCGCCAGTGGTCGAACTCGGGATGCTCATTCGCGTCGAGCCGAAAAGCGGATTCCTCGCCGACCATGCGCAACAAGAACCAGACCTGCTTTTGGCCGATGCAGACCGGCCGCTCATGCCGGCGCACGAGTCGCGGCGGCAGGCGGTAACGCAGCCACCCAGGCGTCGCGCCCAGCACCTCGACATGGTGCGGACCCAAGCCTGTTTCCTCTTCGAGCTCGCGAAACATCGCCTCGATCGGCGTCTCGTCGCTGCGCATGCCGCCTTGCGGAAACTGCCAGCCATCGCGGCCGATGCGCCGCGCCCAGAATACATGCCCGTTTGCATTGAGCAGGATGATGCCGACATTAGGTCGGTAGCCATCGGGATCGATCACGGCGACTGGCCTGTAACAACTTGATGCGCCTGATTCTTCCACACGCCTTGCGCTTGCGGCAAGGTAGCCGGTCCACAATCGACATTTACGTGCTTGACACCCTCACCGATGGCACTAGAATCGCTCGCCCCTCGCGCGGCGTCGAAAGCCGACGCTGCGCACGATTCAAGGCTATGTAGCTCAGCTGGTTAGAGCACAGCACTCATAATGCTGGGGTCGGTGGTTCGAGTCCACCCATAGCCACCATCCCCGCGCGTCGGAAACGTCCTTTTGGATCAATGGCCTGCCTCGGCGGATCGCTGTTGAAACGTGGGTCCGACGCTCTTCCATTTGTGCCCCGCCCGCTTCACGCTGTCGGTCTGGCGCGCGCGAAAAATCCTGGCCGTGCAATGGTCGCCGGCTTTGTCGAACGGGATTTCGAGACTTGCGCGCCGCGCATTTCGAAAACGACGCACGAACTCGATCGCCAAGCAGGCAGCGCGTCCGCGGATGGCCACAGCAAACCCAGCCTGGCGACACCGATCAACGTCGACGATGCGATCGTCGCAAACGGCTTTGATAGATGGATCGCACGGCACGGAACGAACGCGGAACGGAGCCCTCTCCGCTCCGCATGCCAAGAATCAGTCGTCGTTATCGCGCGGCACCGACACCGTGCCGCGCACATCGTGGTGATGCACATCGCTGGAACCGCGCGAACGCAGCGTGAAATTGCCGCCGACGGTGTCGACACTGATATCGCCCGAGCCGATCGAATCGACCTCGACGTCGCGATCGACATGGCTCACCGAAACGTCGCCGGAGCCGACGCTGCCTATTTTCACGCCACCGCCGACATGATCGAACTGCAGATCGCCCGATCCGGCGCGCCCAACCTGCACGTCGCCGCGCACATCACGCAGGTTGATGTCGCCTGACGACGTGCGCTGGACTTCGACGGCGCCGACATCTTCGCCCGTCACGTCACCGGAGCTGACTTCGATCGTCAGCGGGCCGGCGATATGCCTGACCTGCAGATCGCCCGAACTCGTGTCGAAACCGAGGGCCGCCACGCCGCTTACTTCGGCGTCGCCCGAGCTGCCCTTGATGTTCACGGCAAACTTCGCCGGCACTCGGACGCGCAGGTCCATGTATGCATAGCTGGAACCGAACCAGCTCCAGTTCGCCGTGCGATCCTCATGCGGCGTGATCGTCAGGCGGTCGCCCGCTCGCTGCTGGTCGACGGTAATGCCCGCCAGCCAGGCCTGATCGGATGCACACACCTTGCCGCGGACCTCGACCTTGGCGAGGCCCGGCACGCCTTCGACGGTGACATCACTGGAACCGAGTGCGAATGCGACGCTCGCCAGACCTGCCGCATCGACGTCGAAGTCGCGCTGGGCGCTGAAACGGCATTCATGCGCCATGGCCGCCGCCGGGACAAGAAGGAACAGGAATACAAGACTGCGCATATCGATCACTCCGAGTTGGACGTCTGCTCAGATGCGAATGGGCGCACGAAGGTTTAGAGGACTCAGGACCTCGACCCACCGCTCAATCGCGTGATCTGCTCATTTCCGTGCCGGCTTCGCGAGGTGGTCCCACAGGAAGGTATACGCAAGCGCATGCATGAATGCCGACTGCTTGTTGTCCGCCGCCGCACCGTGACCGCCTTCGGTGTTCTCGTAGAACCACGCGTTCGCATAGCCCATGTCCTGCATCTTGGCGGCCATCTTGCGCGCCTGCACCGGGCCGACGCGATCGTCGCTGGTCGCCGTGTAGAACAGCACCGGCGGATAGTCCTGTCCCGCGCTGACGTTTTCGTACGGCGAGAACGTCTTGATGTAGGACCACTCATCCGCCTTGTCCGGATCGCCGTACTCGGCCATCCACGATGCTCCCGCGGAAAGATGCGTGTATCGCTTCATGTCGAGCAAGGGCACTTCGCAGACGATCGCGCCGAATAGCTGCGGATACAGCGTCAGCATGTTGCCCATGAGGAGACCGCCATTGCTGCCACCTTCGGCGCCCAGGTGCGAGCGGGACGTGACGCCGCGATCGATAAGGTCCTGTGCCACCGCGGCGAAATCCTCGTAAGCGCGCAGGCGGTTCGCTTTCAGGGCCGCCTGGTGCCAGCGTGGGCCGTATTCGCCGCCACCGCGGATATTGGCGACGACGAAGATGCCGCCGCGTTCGAGCCAGGCGCGACCGACGCTGCCGTTGTATCTGGGCTGCATGGAAACTTCGAAACCGCCGTAACCGTACAGCAGCGTCGGGTTGGCATGATTCATTTCAAGCTTCTTCGCGCTCACCTCGAAATACGGGATGCGCGTGCCGTCCTTCGATGTCGCGAAGTACTGGTGCACGACGTTCTTTGATGCATCGAAGAATGCCGGCGCGCGCTTGATAGGCATCGCCGCGCCCTTGCCGAGCGTGCCGTAGTAGAGCGTCTCCGGCACGAGAAAGCCGGTCACGCTCTGGAAATACGCATCGCTGCTGTCCGCATCGACGCCGCCGGCCTCGACGGTGCTGAGCACATGCGCGCCCGCGAGATCCTGATGTTTCCAGTTGCCGTGCGCCGGCGTGAGCACCTGCTGGCGGCCGCTGACGTCGTCGAGGATATTCAGGATCAGGTGATGGCGCGTCCACGAATAGCTCGACAGTGACGTCGTTTCCGTCGGCACGAACAAGGCCGTGAGTTCGCGCTTTCCGGCCATGAACGCATCGAAGTCCGCAGCGAGCAAGGCGCCGGATGGCCAGGTCTTGCCGCCAGTCGTCCATTCGCTGCGCGGCTGGATCAGCAGCCATTCGCGATGCGAATCGACCACCGCGTCGAGAGGTGCGTCGATCCGGGTCAGCGTGCCATTTTTGTTGCGGAGGAAGGTTTCGCTGTTGTAGAAATCGATCCTGCGAATGATGAAATCGCGCTCGAATCCCGGCGTGAGATCACTCGACGGATTGATGGCGAGGTCGTCGTCGGTGCCTTCGTGGACGAGTTTTGCGTCGGCGAGCGGCGTACCACGCTTCCATTCCT
>JBDSXV010000075.1:0-32494 GCA_039926025.1 Dokdonella sp. | reverse complement strand
ACCCAGGATTCGCTGGGTATCGCCTATGCGGATGACGGCGAAACCAAGATCGTGCGGCCCGATTTCCTTTTCTTCGGAGAATTGCCCGACGGCACGCTCGCCGTGGACATCGTCGATCCGCACGGCTGCCATCTGAGCGACGCGCTACCGAAATTGCGAGGACTCGCGAGCTATGCAGAGTCCCATCCGCAAGTGTACCGGCGCATCGAAGCCGTCGCAGATGTGGGAGGCAGACTGCGGATGCTGGACTTGACGCGCGCGGACGTCCGCAGTGTCGTTAACAGTGCCGAGAGTGCAAATAGTCTTTATGTTGGTGCGATGGCGGGTGATTACGGCTGATAGATTGGCGGCGAATAAGCTAGGAAATTTCGGACAGCATTGCTGCTACGACGGTAAGTTTGTCGGTAACACGAGAATCTGTACCGCAAGAATCCGCGCAGTTGCTAAGGTTCAGACGATGATTTGATGGCCCCCGCCCCACCAATCCACAAGAAGGGCCGCCGCAAGGCGGCCTATTTTGTGGATTGGTGGAGGCGGGTCGGATGCGAAGAACCGTGCGCGCGCAGCGCGCCGGGGGTTCACTGCGAAGGCAGGAAGCCGAAGCGGACATCGCCGAAGGCGATGGTCCTCGCGAAGCGAGGATGAGGGCCAGGATGGCCCGAACCATTCCCCCGCTTCTAAAAATCACAAAAAGGCTGCCCCTGCGGTGGCTTTTTTGTATTTGGTAGTGGGAGTATTGGATGCGATCCCTAGCGCGCAGTGCGTTAGGTTCAGGCATGCCTTCTTGCTCTAGCCAGCATATGTACCTGGTCCGAATTTCCGACCCGAATTTCCAGTCGTTGGCTCTACGTCAAGCCAACTGTCCTGTTGCCTAGGCCAAGAGCCCATGCGGCTGCCTGGAGTCTCATCGCTGTGTTGTTCTGCCCGTATTAGGCCCTCGTGAGTTTGCCGGATGCATCTTCAACCGCAGATCGGCTTCTCAGTCGCAGTCGAGAGCTCGCTCCGCCTCGCGTGACCACTTCGCAGAAATTCCCGCCGCGGCTGCGAGTCCCTCGTCGATCTGCAGGGGTGTCAAAGTGCGCTCGATCCTAAAAGCGTCCTCGGCGAACCCGTCGAGCGACGACGCGTCCGGCTGATCGAACGCGAAACAACCAATTTGCGCCAGCCCTAACGGATACAACGCCCACGCCCATGCCAGCTCGGGGCGCCCCGCAATTTCGTGCTGCTCGCGGATACTACCCAAGGCGCCCCAATCACCAAGTCCTGCTGCACGTTCGAGTTCCAGATCTGCCAAAATCGGATCGCCCCCAAGACCACCATTCGGGAACCGATGATAGGGCTCCAGCAGGCCATCGATCTCTCCCGTTGAATCGTCTATTCCCTCAAGTATGGCCAGCCCTTCCACAATGTGATTCCGTTCACCCGATCGCAACAGTGCTCGTCCCAGCGCCACCCTTGACGGCGCGTTCTGGTCGCGCTCGACAATTTGTCTGCGAGCAGCGATTTCCCGCTCGGTTTCGTAGTTCACCTGAGCGATCGTTGCTTCCACGTCGGGCTTGTCAACGAACCGATCCGTGAGGGCGTTTGCGACATCGCTGGAAATGTCGACACGACGACAACTTTCGGCCCGCGATCGGCTCCAAGCGCGATAGAGGCGCGTAACGTCCTCGGTGAAATTCCACCACGAAGCGGGCAAGGGGCTGTCGAGCGGCGGTCCAGAGGAGCGAGGAAAATTTTCCTCCGCTAGATTTTCATCGCGCAGGTCACGGCATTCCGCAGCAAGCTGCGATGCGACCTGCGAAGCCAGCGCCGCGTCAGGGTCGCCCGATTGCGCGATGGCCAGAAGAGCAGCCCACGCCTTATCTGGAGGGCGAGCGAAAGCTGTTCCGATCCGATCGCCCCAGCGGCGTTTATGTTTGCGCGCAATGACGGCCTCGGCCCACCCGATCCAGCGGGCAGCGTCGGGTTTGACGCCGTTGGCGCGCGTAGCAAAGACGTCCTTAGTTTGATCGTGCCAAATCGCACCACGTCGCTGCGCGGAGCGATCTGCGGCGACCGACGCTGGCCCCTCATCTCTACCTGTCCGCGTTCGTTCGCTCCAGGCCACGAAGAGCAACACCATCAACACAATCATGCTGATCGCCGTCCATCTATGCGGTCGGGTCGTCTCCATGCCCACATTTTACTGACTTAGGTGCAATCAAACCGGGGGATCTCGGATATGCGGCGTCGATCAAGCGTTCGGGAACGTAGTTCTTGTGTTGATCCCCACCTCAACCAATGGATTGGACAAGTCACACTTTCATGGTCAAGCGCCTCTGCTTGATGCGATCGCGGTTATCCTGCAGCCGGTCAACCCGCAGCCTGAGCCGTTGCCGCTTGCCTCGCGCGCGAAAAACGAGGGCTATGACCTCAGCGCGCTGCTTCTCCGGCATTATGAACATCGTCATTTGCTTTAGGGCATCGCTGAATTAGCCGTCATTCCGGTGAAAGCCGGAATCCAGCTCTTCGTTGGACCGCTGAAAAACTGGATCTCGGCTTCCGCCGGGATGACGAGCTTTGGGTTTTTCAGCGTTGCCTCCGATTAACGCACGCGTCGCGCGCGCCCTGTAGCACATTCTCAGCGATCACAGCGTTGCGGCGGTGGTGGCGAGAACCATTCGCGCCGAGTGCAAAAACCGCATCGTGCGGTTCGTGCTTGCACGCGCGCGCTCGTGAGCGACTCATCCGATCACCGTGACCAATTCCAAAGCCGACACGCAGGCGCAAACGTCCGATGAGGCATTCCCCACTCGTTTTTCGCACTGATCATTGAGCGAAACGAGCGAGGTCATGCGATGCGACGTGGAATCAAGTGGGTTGCGCTGGCCTGTGCATTCGCATCGGCCGGAGCAGCAGCAGGGGCAAACCCTCCTCCAGCCAACTTCACCATCGACTGGAACAACACGCATCAGACGATGGAAGGATTCGGTGCATCGGATGCATTCCTCGATACCGCCCTCACGGACGCGCAAGCCGACCTCTATTTCTCGACGACGAACGGAATAGGCTTGTCGTTCCTGCGCATGGGCATCGCCAATGGTGGCGGCTTGAACGGTGGCGCATGGTCGGATGCGACAAAGGCGGGAGCGCGCGGAGCGAAGGTGTGGGCCGCGCCGTGGACCGCGCCGGGGGCATGGAAGGACAACAACAGCACGATCAACGGCGGCCACTTGTGCGCAGCGCCGGCGCAAGGCACGTGCACCGCAACCCACTACGACGACTGGGCATCGAGATTGGCAGGCTTCGCCGCTTCGCTCAAACAAAACAGTGGCATCGATCTGTACGGCATCTCGGTGCAGAACGAACCTGACTACACCGCGGCCACCTACGATTCGATGCTGGTATCGGACAGCGAATTCGTGAATTTCGTGAATGTGCTCGGCCCGAAACTCGCCGCGCTCAGCCCGCGACCGAAACTCATCGTCGGCGACTATTCCAACTGGGCAGGCGTCTGGAGTCTTGCGGCCAACATCGAAGCCAATCCAACGGCGCTCGCGCGTGTCGACGACTATGCAGCGCACCAGTATTGGGGCGTGCAGAATTACCAAACGCGCCCGCGCCCGTTGTGGCAAACGGAAATGTCGAGCTTCGATGCGTTCGACCCAAGCCTCGCGAATGCCGTGACCGTCGCGAAATGGATCCATGCCGGCATTACCGACGGCAACGTGACAGCGTGGCACTACTGGTGGCTCTACAATCCCTATAACGAAGACAACGAAGGTCTCATCGGCCACCAGGCCGATCGCGCAGCGACGACCAAGCGCGTCTATGCCTTGGGCAACTATTCGAAATTCGTGCGGCCGGGCTGGACCAGGATCGACGTCGGTGGTGGATCGAGCGCCAATCTTTTCGCCAGCGCTTACAGGAATGCGGCGACAGGGGATTTCGCCATAGTCGTCGTCAACGACTCGGGCAACCCGTTGCCGTTCTCGGCCAGCCTCGTCGGAATCAAGGTCGCGTCGATCACGCCGTGGACGACGTCCGCTGCGTTCAATCTTCAAGCGCAGTCACCGATCGCTGTCGCATCGGACCAGCTTGCCGCAACCGTCGTCTATGGCGTGACGACATTCGTCGGCAGGAACGATCGCATCTTCGCTGCTGGCTTCGAGTGAGCCTGGTCGATCACCGCTGCATGGAATTCGGCATCCACTGAATTCTCTCCGCGGACTACGGGCAAGCTTTCCCGCGTCGCTTTTTCCAGCCGTATTCGGACATGGCCCGCAGCCAGTCGCCCGCGCTGTTCGCGTAGACTTCGCACTCGCATCCAGCTGCCGCTCGCGCTCGCTTCATGGGCGTCGCTGCGGCCATCGCACGAGGAGCCCGGCATGAAGATTCGCTTCTACACGTGTATCGCTGTGTCGCTGCTCGCTGGTTTCCCGCTGGCGCACGCAGCGGACCTGCTCGTCAGCAACGTCAACGGCTATACGCTCGATGGCGCCGGCAAACTCACGCGGTTTCGCGCCCTCCTCATCGACCACGGCAAGGTCGTCGCAACCGGCTCGGTAGCCGCGTTGAAGAAGCGTTCCGGCAATGCCGCGATCGAGGACGGTCGTGGCCGCACGCTGCTGCCGGGACTGACCGACGCGCACGGGCATGTGATGGGGCTTGGCTACATGAAGAGCCAAGCCGACCTGACCGAAACGACGTCGCTCGATGATGCGAACGCAGTAGTGAAGGTGTTTACCGACGCGCACAAGGACGCCGCGTGGGTGCGCGGACGCGGTTGGAACCAGGTGGTATGGCGGCTCGGCCGTTTCCCGACGGCGAAGGAACTCGATCGCGTGGTCGCGGATCGTCCCGCGTGGATGCGTCGCGTCGATGGCCATGCTGGCTGGGCAAATACCGCCGCGATGAAGCTTGCTGGTGTCGACAGGGAGACGCGTGATCCGACCGGCGGCCGCATTGAACGCGATGCGCAAGGCAATCCCGATGGTGTCTTCGTCGATGGCGCGATGGATCTGATCGAGAGCCACCTACCCGCGCTGACCGCGAACGAAGCTGCGAAGGCGCTCGATGCCGCGCTGGCCGAAATGGCCAGCGTCGGCATGACCAGCGTCGACGACCCCGGCATCGATCTCGACACCTACCACTTGTATCGGCAATACGCCGACGAACACAAGCTGACCACGCGCATCTACGCGATGATCGGCGGGACCGATGAGGACTTCGATACGATCAGCAAGGATGGCCCGCTGATCGGCTACGGCGATGATTTTCTCGACGTGCGCGCGGTGAAGCTTTACGCCGACGGCGCGTTGGGCAGCCGTGGTGCCGCGATGCTTGCACCGTATTCCGATGATGCGAAGAACAGCGGCTTGCTGTTTCATTCCCCTGACGAACTCACGGCGATGATCGGCAAGGCGCTTGGCAAGGGTTACCAGGTGTGCGTACACGCAATCGGTGATCGCGCGAATCACGAAGTGCTCGATGGTTTCGAAGCGGCGTTCAAGGCAAACAGCGGGATGAACTTACGCAACCGCATCGAACACGCACAAGTTGTCGCGCTCGAGGACATTCCGCGCTTCGCCAAGCTCAAGCTCATCGCTTCGATGCAACCGACCCACGCAACGTCGGACATGAACATGGCCGAAGATCGCATCGGTCCCGAACGACTCAAGGGCGCATACGCCTGGCGACGTTTCCTGCAGCAAGGCACGGTGATCGCGGGTGGCTCCGACTTTCCGGTCGAATCGTCGAATCCGTTTTACGGTCTGCATGCCGCGGTGACGCGTCAGGACCACAAGGAGAGACCGCGCGGCGGCTGGAGGCCTGACCAGAAGATGACCTTGGTCGAAGCCCTGCGTACCTTCACGCTCGATGCCGCGTTTGCCGCGCATCGCGAAAAGACCCTGGGTACGCTGGAGCCGGGCAAGTGGGCCGATTTCATCCTGATTGATCGCGATCTGTTCAAGATCAGGCCGGAAAAAATCTGGTCAACGAAGGTGCTTGAAACCTGGGTCGGCGGCAAGCGCGTTTTCGCGCGCGTCGACGCCCATATCCCTGCCGCATGACAGTCGGAATGTCGTCGTTCATGGGTATGCCGCACGCACCCCCTCGACGATTCGATCATCGACTTGCAAAATCGAACCCCTGAGCTGTTTCGCGCCCACGCTCGCAGGCGCGAAACCGAGGGCGCTTCCTAGCGTTTGCCGTCACCCTCACGCGCCAGAATGTCCTTCGCCTGGCGCTGATGATCGTGCAAGGCCGGCAACATCGTGTCGGCAAAGCTGCGGATGTCGGCATCCTCGCTGTGATCGCGCGCGCCTTCGTACATCACGATCAAGTCATCGGTATTCCTCACCACGTCGTTGACGTACTCCTGATCGAGCGCGCCGCGGTGATCAAGCAAAGCGTCCGCCTCGCCCTGACCCTTTTCAGTGGGATGGTGCGCGAGATCGACATTTTTCGTGGCCGCCAGCAGGCGCAAGGCGTCGTCAGCCTTGGTGTAACTCCGTACGATGTTGTCCGAAAGCGAATGAACACCGGGATTGCGCGCACGCGATCCAGCGCGCTTGGCCAGCATGAGCTGATCCATATTGGCGGCATCGACCCTGGTCAGGAAATCGATATCCGCGCGCGCCATCTCGCCGCGCGGCACTTCGTCCGCATGCGGAAGCTGCGCGATCGCGCCGCCCGCGAATGGCGCACCCACGAACAGCAGTGAATAAAGAAGGGTCCGCTTCATGAAATTCTCCTCGATGCCGATTTGAGTTCCCAACTATCGGGGAGTGATGCTTAACCGGGAACATCGAACGGCACGCTTGATCCGATCTCGTTCAGCTCCAAACGCGCTCCGAGGCTATTCCTCTTCCGAACTGTTCACAAAGGAAGAATTCGGGCTCGGAACCTGCGGCCGCGCGCTACCGCGCAGCAAGCGCATGCGCAACGCGTGTTCTTCCGCCACATCAAGCGTTTGCAGGAACAGCGTCTTGCCGGCAACACGACTCGCAATCGGCACACCGTCGCGATACAGCACGCGCGAACCAACCACGCGTGGGACCTTGTCGCCTGCCATCAGGCTGCCGACCAGGTTGAGTGGATCGGCGCCGCACACGCAGACGAAGGTTTCATTCGGCGCGCGCTGGCGCAGGCTGCGCAATGAGGCAATCGCTTCGGGCAACGCGAACTGTTCACCCGCTACGCCCGCGATGAAACGACCACCGCGGATTTCACCGCGTGCTTCGAGACGGTGATACACGCGCAACAATTCACGCCACGGCGGCAGCCAATCGGCTTCGTGCGCAAGCAGGCGCCAGCACACGACGCCGTAGCGCCGCAGCAACACTTGCGCCGCATGTTCGAGCGCCTCCGCGTCGAACTTCGGCCGATGGCCCTTCTCCTCTTCCTGTTGCGCACGCCGACGCACGAGCGACCAGCGCCCCGCATCCTCGATCCCGAACAATGCGCGGCGGCGCCCATGCCGGCGCTGCGTCGACGGGCGCTTCGACGACGGCACCAGCAGGGCGCGCAGTCCGCTGAAACTGTCCGAATTGATCAGGCCGGTGGCAACGAGTTCACCGAGCGCGTTCTCGAGCTCGGTATGCAACAGGCGCGTGCCGCTCAGCAATTCATCAAAGAACGAAGCGCCGTGCGCGGCCAGATAGTCAGCGACCGCCTGCGCACGTGACGACAGTGGCAGATCAACGCCGGCGGCAAGCCCGCCGAACGAAAGCCACGCATCACGCTGGCGTCGCTGCAACAGAACGGTTGGCGTCGCACGCACGGGACCACCGGCACGTTCGCCGACAGCCGCCTTGCGTCCGCGCAGGCGCGTCCACACCACCCTCCCCGCCTGACACAACGCATCCAGCCACGCGATCTCGTAGGCATCGACACGTGCGGGCAGGATCTCGCTTTCCCACGCCGACGCGGCCGCTTCGAAGCCTTCCAGTTGCAAGAGCACGCCTGCAAGCGCATCCGGTCCGGTGACCTGCGTTCCTGGCGCAACACGCTGCCACTCGAACAGAAAGCGCATGAAGTCGCGCGCTTCGACCGGCTCGATCTCGCGCCGCAGGCGATTGACGGTGTAACGATGGATGCGTGCGAGCAGATGCCGCTCGCACCACTCGATCTCGCTTTCCGCGTCGAGCGCCGACGTCGAAAACCGGCCGCGCATCACGTAGCCGTCGGACTCCAGCGCGAGCAGCGCAATCTCGATGTCGATGGGCGCGATACCAAGAGATTGTGCAAGCGAGCTCACGCGCACCGGACCCAGCGCAGTCAGTCGTGCACGCAGAACATCGACGAGCGCGTCCTCACGCGTCCATGTGCTGGCATATTCGGCCGGCGCATCGATGGCGGGCTCGCGCAACGCAGCGGGAAGGATCGCTTCGAATTGCGGCAGGCGCTCGGCGGCAACCCAAACAAGCATATCTGTGGGAGCGGCTTCAGCCGCGATGCTGTTCGCGCCGCAATCAACACCATCCCCGCCCAACCCTCCCCTTGAAGGGGATGGCTCCAAAGCGACCACACTTGTGGGAGCGGCTTCAGCCGCGATGCTTTTCGCATGCGACAGTCGCGTCACCCGACGATCCGCCGCGAGCTTCGCGAGCCATTGCGACCAACCATGCGTCGCCTGCACTTCACGGTCGGTGACGAACGCAATACCCATCAATGCGGCGTGCAATTCGTCAGCGGAACGCGCTTCCGGCCACGCCTCTTCACGTACACCTGCAATCGCATCGGGATCGAGGCGACCCAGATCGTCCGCGCTCTTCGGATCGCTCCAGCGCCGGTTCACAACGGCTTGCGTGCGACGTTCTTCGAGCGGCGCGTCGTCAAGGAACGCATACGGGCGCGCACCGAGTATTTCGGCTGCCAGCGGCGACGGGCCCGTGAGGTCACGCGCAACGATGCGTGTCGTGCCCTGCTCCAGACCCTTCAAAAGCGCGATCAGCCCATCGATGTCCATCGCCTCGTGCAGGCAATCGCGCAGGGTCTGTTCGACCAGGGGATGATCGGGAATCTCGCGTTCGCCGACGAGATTTTCGGCGCACGCCACCTGGTCCGGAAACACCGTCGCGAGCAGATCCTCGGACTTCATGCGCTGCAGTTGCGGCGGCACCTTGGAACCGCCCTGGAAGCGTGGCAGCGCGAGCGCGGTCGTTGCATTCCAGCGCCAGCGCACGCCGAACATCGGCGCATCGAGCAGCGCCTGGATCAGTACGTCACGCACGGATTCGGAGTGCAGATAGCGTGCGACGTCCTCAAGCGGAAAGCTGTGGCTTGTCGACAGCGACAGGACGATCGCGTCTTCGGTCGCCGCGGCTTGCAGCTCGAAATTGAATTTGCGACAGAAGCGCTTGCGCAGCGCGAGCCCCCAGGCGCGATTGACGCGACTGCCGAACGGCGTATGAATGATCAGCTGGGTGCCGCCGGATTCATCGAAGAAGCGCTCCATTGCCAGCACATGCTGCGTCGGCAACAGGCCAAGGGCGGCTTTTGCGGCACCGAGATAGTCGACGATTTGGCGTGCGGCAACGCGCCCGAGACCTACCTCATTAATCAGCCAAGCCTCGGCTTCTGTGGGAGCGGCCTCTGTGGGAGCGGCTTCAGCCGCGATGCTTTCGGGCCCGGTTGTGTCCGAAACAACAGCATCGCGACTGAAGCCGCTCCCACGGAAGCCGGTCTCACCGAAACCACTCCCCACTGAGGGAATGCGATTCGATAGTTCCTCACGCAAGCGCGACACCGACTGCGACAGCTCATCACTGCGCCCGGGCGCTTCGCCCAGCCAGAACGGAATGGACGGCGGCGCGCCGTGCGCATCCTCGACACGAACCTTGCCACGCTCGACGCGCAGGATGCGATACGAATGATTGCCAAGCTGGAAAATATCGCCCGCAAGACTCTCGACCGCGAAGTCCTCGTGCACGCTGCCGATCATCGTCGCCGCGGGTTCCAGTACGACGTCGTAGTCGGCGGTGTCGGGAATCGCGCCACCCGACGTGATCGCAGTCAGGCGCGCGCCGCGACTCGCACGCAGCACGCCATTGACGGCATCGCGATGCAGGTATGCTCCGCGCGGACCGCGACGCGTGGTGAAGCCCTCGGCGAGCATGCGCGCGATCGCACAGAACTGCTCGCGCGTGACGGCGGAGAACGGATAGGCGCGACGCACCAGGTCGAACAAGCCGTTTTCGTCCCATTCTCGCGCGGCGACTTCGGCAACGATCTGCTGGGCCAGCACATCGAGCGGGGCGCGTTCGACATGCAAGGTGTCGAGCTCACCGCGACGCACCGCATCCAGCAACGCCGCGCACTCGACGAGTTCATCGCGCGACTGTGGAAACAGACGGCCTTTCGGTGTGCCATCGACCGCGTGTCCGGAGCGTCCGACGCGCTGCAGGAAGGTGGCGATCGCGCGTGGTGATCCGATCTGGCAGACCAGATCGACGTCACCGATGTCGATACCCAGCTCCAGCGATGCAGTCGCAACCAGCGCGCTGAGTTCGCCGCGTTTCAGGCGCTGCTCGGCATCGAAGCGATGCTCTTTTGCCATGCTCCCATGATGAGCAGTGACCTTGTCCTTGCCGAGGCGATCGCTGAGATGACGCGCGGCACGCTCGGCCATGCGCCGCGTGTTGACGAAAATCAGCGTCGTGCGGTGTTCGGCGATCAGTTGTTCAAGGCGTGCGTATACCTGGCTCCAGGTGTCGCCAGACATCACCGCTTCAAGCGGCGCGTCCGGAAGCTCGATCGCGAGGTCGCGTTCGCGCGCGTGGCCTGCATCGACGATCTTGCAATCGGGCACCACCAGATCGGTCGGCGCACCGACCAGGAACCTGGCGACTTCATCGATCGGCTTCTGGGTTGCCGAAAGACCAATGCGCACGAGGCGGTGCTCGCACAATTCGTCGAGGCGTTCGAGCGAGAGCGAGAGATGCGCGCCACGCTTGTTCGGCGCCAGCGCGTGAATTTCATCGACGATCACCGTGCGCGTGGTGGACAGCATGCGCCGACCGGATTCAGATCCGAGCAGAATGTAGAGCGATTCCGGCGTCGTCACCACGATATGCGGCGGACGTTTGCGCATCCTGTCTCGCTCGGCCTGCGGCGTGTCGCCGGTGCGCACGATGCTGCGGATTTCGACATCCGGCAGACCCAATCGCAGCAGCTCGTCACGGATGCCCGCAAGCGGCACCTCAAGATTGAGGCGCACGTCGTTCGACAGTGCCTTCAACGGGGAGACATAAACGACAACGGTCTCATCCGGCAGCGGGCTTTCGATGCCGCGTCGCACAAGTTCGTCGATCGCGGCGAGGAACGCCGCCAGCGTCTTGCCCGAACCGGTCGGCGCAGCGATCAGCGTGTGGCGGCCGGACGCGATCGCCGGCCACGCTTCGACCTGCGCCGGGGTCGGTGCAGTAAACGCGCCGCGAAACCAGGCGGCGACGGCGGGATGGAAGGATTGCAAAGGCATTCGCCTAGTGTGCGCTCAGGCGTCTCACAGGATGAAACAGACAATTGGCGGCGCGGATCGCCGCTTTCAATATAGCTCGCTCCACACGAGATACGTGCCAGGAACGCCATCCTTGCATGAATGGCTCGCGCTGGATTCCAGGCGCGCGTCACTTGATGAACGAAGAGCATCGCGGCTGAAGCCGCTCCTACAGGGTCCAACTGCATGGGAGCATCGCGGCTGAAGCGGCTCCCACAGGGTCCCACCGCATGGGGAAGAGCATCGCGGCTTCCGATGGCGGTCAGGACGCGTGGGTCCGATTTTTTGTGGGAGCGGCTTCAGCCGCGATGCTTGCGCACGGAGCGGCCTCAGCGATGCCTGCCCTGCCACATCCGGCCGCCGGATATCGCCTATAGCAGCCCGAAGCGCCGGATCAAGCGCGCCTTCACGAACTGCGTCAGCGCCAGATACGCAGCGATTATCACCGCAAGATACAGCCAGTACATGCCCGGCAATGCAACGAAACCGAACTTCGCCGCCAGTGGCGAATATGGCAGCAAGGCACCGAGCGCGCAGATCACGATGCCGGTGATCGTCAGCGGCAGGCTTGCACTACTCTCGAAGAAAGGCAGTTTGCCGGTGCGGATCACGTGCACGACCAAGGTCTGCGACAGCAGCGACTCGACGAACCAGCCCGTCTGGAACAGGGTCGCATGCTCGGGTGAATTCGCCTTGAAAACGAACCACATCACGGCAAACGTCGCGTAGTCGAAGATCGAACTGATCGGGCCGATGAACAGCACGAAACGCGTGATCGCCGCGATATCCCACTGGCGCGGTTTGGCGAGGTATTCCTTGTCCACTTCATCGCTCGCGACCGAGGTCTGCGAAAAATCGTAGAGCAGGTTGTTGAGCAGGATCTGCACCGCCGCCATCGGCAGGAACGGCAGGAACGCGCTCGCGCCGAGCACGCTGAACATGTTGCCGAAGTTGGAGCTGGCGGTCATCTTGATGTATTTGAGGATGTTGCCGAACACCTTGCGGCCTTCGAGCACGCCCTCCTCCAGCACCATCAAGCTCTTCTCGAGCAGGATGATGTCGGCGGCTTCCTTGGCGATATCGACTGCGGTATCGACCGAGATGCCGACGTCGGCCGCGCGCAAGGCCGGCCCATCGTTGATGCCGTCACCCATGAAGCCGACGACATGGCCGTCGCGATGCAGGGCCTCGATCACGCGCACCTTCTGCTGAGGATTGAGGCGAGCAAACACCTGCGTGTCGCGCGTCGCGATCGTGAGCTCGTCGTCGCTCATTGCTTCGACCTGCTGCCCGAGCAGACAGCGACTCACTTCGAAGCCGACCTGGCGGCAGACGTTGCGCGTGACGATGTCGTTGTCGCCGGTGAGGATCTTCACTGCGACACCGTTGTCGTTCAGCGCGCGAATTGCATCGGCAGCGCTGTCCTTGGGCGGATCGAGGAACGCGACGAAACCCATGAGGGTGAGCTCGGTTTCGTCGGCAAGCGAATACGCGGCCTTCGCGGCGATTTCGCGCATGCCGAGCGCGATCACGCGGAAGCCGTCGTCGTTCATGTCGCGCGCAACGTCGCGGACCTCGGCAACTGCGTCGGGCGACATCGCCTCGTTGCCTTCGGGCGTGCGTGAGGCGTTGCATATGCCGACCATTTCGGCGACGGCGCCTTTTGCGATGAGGAAATGGCGGCCTGCGCGATCGCGCACGATCACCGACATGCGCCGACGCGTGAAATCGAACGGCACTTCGTCGACGAGCGTGTACTCGTCCTGCAACTGCAGGCGTGTCTTCTCGCCAACGCTGTCGATGACCGCGACGTCGAGCAGGTTCTTGAGACCGGTCTGGTAGTGGCTGTTGAGGTACGCGAACGCGAGCACCTGCTCGTCCTCGTCGCCGTGGATGTCGACGTGGCGCTCGAGGATCACCTTGTCCTGGGTCAGCGTGCCGGTCTTGTCGGTGCACAGCACATCGATCGCGCCGAAGTTCTGGATCGCGCTGAGGCGCTTGACGATCACGTCCTTCTTCGCCATCGCCATCGCGCCCTTGGCAAGATTGATGGTGACGATCATCGGCAACATTTCCGGCGTCAGGCCGACCGCCACCGCGACTGCAAACATGAAGGCGTCGAGCCACGCCCCCTTGGCAAATCCATTGAGCAGGAATACCAGCGGCACCATCACGGCCATGAAGCGCAGCATCAGCCAGGCGAAACGCTGCACGCCCTTGTCGAAACTCGTCTGCGCACGCTGGCCGACCAGCGAACCGGCGAGCGCGCCGAAGTAGGTACGGGCGCCCGTGGCCGCGATCACACCAGTCGCGCTGCCGCTGATCACATTGCTGCCCATGAAGCACAGGTTCTTCGCATCCAGCGGCACTTTCGCTTCGGTATCGATGCCAACGAACTTCTCGACCGGCATTGATTCGCCGGTCAGCGCGGATTGATTGATGAACAGATCCTTCGCGCTGAGCAGGCGCAGGTCCGCCGGAATCATGTCGCCCGCCGACAGATGCACGACATCGCCCGGCACCAGTTGCTCGATCGGAATTTCGGCCTTCTGCGCGAGCGCGACGACTGCATCCTCATCTGCATCTTCTGCTGGTGCGGGCACACGCCGGGCGGTCGCGGTGTTGCTGACCATGTTGCGCAACTGCTCCACCGCGCGACCGGTGCGTGCTTCCTGGAAATAGGACAGGAACACCGCCATGAAGACCATCGCGAGCATGATCCCCGCACCAACCTTGTCGTCGCCGATCCAGGACACGACAGCGAGGACGGTCAACAGGATGTTGATCGGGTTGGTGAAGAAGCGATGCGCGATCTCGAACAGGAATGGCCGCTTCTTTTCCTGCGCAACGACGTTCGGGCCGTATTCTTCCAGCCGCTTCCCGACCTCGATCACCGACAGGCCATCGCCGCTCACGCCCAGACGAGTCAGTGCATTGGCGCCGTCAAGGCGCACGAACTCGAGCAGAGGATGGTTGACCGGTACGTTGCGGCGGGCATCGCTACCTGTACGCAGCACGGCCGGCACGGCAACAGCCAGTAGATTGAGTTTGAACATGGCGACTCCGGAATCTGGGGGCGGTGATCGGGATCACGCTGCCGCCAGGGGAATCGCTTGGGTCAGGCCCGACGCGTCGTCACGACGCGCGCGGGTCAGCCAGCCATTCGCTCCGTGGTGGCAGCGTTGCTTCGTCTGGGACTACTGCAGCTTTCCACGGAGGGAACCTCTTGAGGTCGGATGCACACACGGACGCATGCGCGAGGCGATTGTAGGGCGCCAGTTCTTTCAACGCTCTTTCAATGCTTCGCCAATCGATCGGCAATCGCATCGAAGAATGTGGCTGGCAATTCGGCGCGTACCGGAACGCACCAGAAATTCGGCTGCGCAAACGCGGCGCACTTGACCGCATCCTTCTCGGTCATCAGCAGCGGCAACTCGTCGCCGAACATGAGCTCCGTCGCGACGAACGCATGATGGTCCGGAAACGCATGCGCAATGACCTCGATGCCGTGCGCACGCAAGCCATCGAAGAACCGCTCCGGGTTGCCGATGGCAGCAACAGCGTGCACGCGTTCACCAGCGAAGGATTGCAGCGGTCGCACTGAAGCGCAGCGCTTGACCGGGACCGCCATGTCACCCACCAGCCGCATCGGAATTTCACCCGTTTGCGCGATGCCGCCGTTGCAGACGCGAAACGGAAAGTCCTGCAGACGCGCAAGTGGCTCGCGCATCGGACCTGCCGGCAGCAGACGTGCGTTGCCGAAGCGGCGCTGACCATCGATCACACAGATTTCGACAGCGCGAGCCAACCCCGGATTCTGCAGCCCATCATCGGCCAGCACGACGTCGACGCCACGCTCGATCAGCAGCGCCGCCGCTCGCGCGCGGTGACGTCCGACTGCAACCGGCGCACCGGTGCGTTGACGGATCAGGCAGGGTTCGTCACCGACCATGGCGGGCACAGGCATGTCATCGAGCAACAAAGGCTCGCGCCGAGCCCCACCGTAGCCACGACTCACGACGCCAGGTTTGAATCCACGCAGACGCAGGGCTTCCACCAATGCGATCGTCAGCGGCGTCTTGCCGCTGCCGCCCGCCGTGAGATTGCCGACGACGATCACCGGGGCGCTCAAACGCGCAGCGCTACGCCAGCCGAGCCGGTAGGGCATCAGGTGGATCGCGCGCAACGCTTTGTAGATCGGCACGAGAGCCGCGAGCCACCATGGCACGGACGCGCCGCCATACCAGATACGTTCAATGCGGGATGCGGCGGGCATGGGCTGATCGCTGGTGGCTGAGGAATGGAGTATGCAGGCAACCCGATGTTGCGGATGTGTCGCCAGCATTCGCGCGCATGCTGCAGTTCATGCCATGCGGGGCCTCAGTGCTGGGCGTTCGCCCTTGCTTGATCGCGAAACTGCAACCGGTGCAACGCTGCGTAGTGTCCACCACCTGCGAGCAACGCCGCGTGGGTGCCCTGCTCGACGATCGAACCGCGATCAAGCACGACGATCTGGTCCGCATGCTCGATCGTCGACAGGCGATGTGCGATGACCAGAACGGTGCGATCACGGATCAGGCGCTGCAGTGCATCCTGGATCAGGCGTTCCGATTCGCTGTCCAGCGCGCTGGTCGCTTCGTCGAGGATCAGGATCGGCGCATTCTTCAACAACGCACGTGCGATGGCGATGCGCTGGCGCTGGCCTCCGGACAGCAAGGCCCCGCTCTCGCCGACACGGCTGTGAATGCCCTTGGGGAGCTGACGAATGAATTCCATCGCATTGGCCGCTTCGGCGGCGGCGACGATATCGGCCTCGCTCGCAGCCGCAAGTGCGCCATACGCGATGTTGCGCGCGATGCTGTCGTCGAACAGGGTGACGCTCTGGCCGACCCACGCAATCTGCCGGCGCAGGCTGGCAAGGGTGTATTCGTCGAGGGGGCGACCATCGATGAGCACGCTGCCTGCGTCGGGTTCGTGGAAACGCGGAATCAAGCTGGCCAAGGTCGACTTGCCACTGCCGGAACGACCGACCAGCGCAGTGACGCTGCCGCGCGGACAGCACAGGCTCACTCCCTGCAGCGCAGGCTGGTTCGCGCCCGGATAGACGAGCCGCACATCCCGCAATTCCAGATCGCCGTTGACCGTCGCGAGCTCGCGCGTGCCTTCATCGCGCTCGGGCGGTGTGTCGATCAGGCTGAAGATCTCCTCCGCCGCAGCGAGCCCGCGCTGCAGGTTCGATTGCACCGTGGTGAGCCGCTTCAGCGAGGGCAGGATGCCGCCCATGGCGAGGATCAGCGACGTGAACGCACCCGGCGAAAGTTCGGCCAGCATGGCCGGTCGCGTCGCGAAGTAGATGATCAGCGCAAGCGAGATGGCGGCGATCAACTGCACCGACGAACTGGCCAGGCCATTCGTCGCGGCGACCTTGAGCCCAAGTCGGCGCGTTTGTTCGGAAACTGCATTGAAGCGCTCGGATTCGTAGCGTTGACCGCCAAACACCTTCACTTCGCGGTTCGCGCCGACCACTTCCTCGACAACGCCCGTTACCGTTCCCATCGAGCCCTGGATGCGATGACTGATGCGACGATAGCGCCGACCGACATAAACCACGAGCGCGCCAACCAGGGGCACCATGACCAGCAAAGCGAGCGTGAGCTGCACGCTGGCGCGCAGCATCACCGCAACATAAGCGACGATGCTGAGACCATCGGTCACCGCAACCTTGACGGCTTCGGTCGACGCCTGCGCGACCTGCTCCGAGCTGTAGGTGATGCGCGCAATCTGGTGGCCCGAGGCTTCGCGATCGAAAAATGAAGAGGGCAGACGCAGATAGTGATCGAACACCTGCTGACGCAACTGCTGCACCACACCGCGACCGATGTAGGCCGTGCCGTAGTCGCCGACGTAGATCGCGATGCTGCGTACCGCGAAAATAGACACGATCAGTATCGGCATCCAGAAAATCGCCACCGGATCGCGCGCAATGAACAGCTTGTCGAGCATCGGCTTGATGGAGCCAGCGAACAGCCCCATGCAGGCCGCATCGGCAACCATGCCGACCACGGTCATCAGGGCGACCAGCCAATAGCGCCGCGCGTAGCCGAGCAAACGCGCGTACAGGGCCCAACCGGAAGGCGCGGACGCGTCCGCTTGGCTCATCGTTCGCCCGCGGGCTGCGCGTGCGTCGTGGCGATCGACAAACGGGTGAAACCGAGTTCGGCGAGCGCGTCCATCGCGGTGACGACAGCCTGGTGCGGCGTCAAGCCATCGGCGCTCAGCAGGACCGGCCGCGAACGATCCTCGCCCGCAATCTTGCCGATCGCTTCCTTGAGCGAATCGAGACCGGGATTCAGCACTTCATTGTTGTCGATGAAAAAATGACCATCGCGATCAATCACCAACGTCAACGCATCGCGCTGCTCACTCTGCTCGGACGATTCAGCCTGTGGCAACGTCACTTGCATGCGCGAGTGCTGCACGAACGTCGTGGTCAGCACGAAAAACATGAGCAGGGTCAGCAGCACGTCGATCAGCGAGATCACGTTGATCTCGAAATCGTCCTCGCGGCGCGCGGAAGCGATTCTCATGCGCGGCGTCGCTCAGCCAGCCGTGCGCGCAACGCGCACTGGCGCAGTTGCAGCGGCGGCAGGCGCGGTTTCGCTGCCTGCGGTCAATTCGTCGGTCAGCATGAACACCTGGCGCTCCATTTCGACGACCAGGCCCGACACGCGACTACGGAAAAAGCGATGGAATACGTAGGCCGGAATCGCGACGCAAAGACCCGCAGCCGTGCAGACCAGCGCCTCACCGATACCACCGGCCATCTTGAGCGGATCGCCGACGCCGCTGACCATGACCGAGAAGAACATGCGGATCAGACCAAATACCGTTCCGAGCAGTCCGAGCAAGGGCGAGATCAATGCGATCGTGCCCAGCGTATTGAGAAAGCGCTCGAGACGATGCACGACATGGCGACCGGTGTCCTCGACGCGCTCCTTGATGATCTCGCGCGGTCGGTTTCGCACGGTCAGTGCGGCGGCGAGCAATTCGCCCAGCGGCGAGTTCGTGCGCAGCGCATTCAGATGCTCTGGATCGAGCTTGCGCGTGCGCGCCCATTCGCGCACTTCGTTGCCAAGCCCGGTCGGTACGACGGCTTTGCGGCGCAAGGTCCAGAAGCGCTCCAGAATGATTGCGAGCGCGGCCGCAGAACAGATCAGGATCGGCAGCATGGCCCAGCTGCCCGCCATCAGGATTTCAAGCACAACACCACCTTCGACTACAATTGCGACAGACCCGCATGATAGCAGCGCCGGCAGCGTCGTCTGTGCTGTGCGTTGCAGGCCTGCAGATAGCCGATCTTGGCCGCCATGGTCAATACCGGCGTCGCCTATTCGCGCCAGTAGCGGTGCTGGCGCAAGCGCTCACGCACGACAATCCGCGGTGGCGCCGTGGCGGGAAAGGCAACCCGCAGCGCCCCCTCGCCCGCGGTGTTCTCGAGTGGGATCCCGGCTTGTGCGTAGCGCTCGACGATGGATGGATTCGGGTGCCGGAAGCGATTGTGCCAACCGGCGGAAACCAGGGCGAAAACCGGTTTCAGCGCGGCGAGGAATTCCGGGCTGGAGGAAGACTTGCTGCCGTGATGGGGAACCACCAGCACGAGGGGCGTACCGGCGCTGATCTGCTCCGCGACACCGCTTTCGACGTTGCAGCTAATGTCACCGGTCAGCAACAGGCGACCCGCGCCACCCTCGACCAGCAAAACGCAGGAGCGGTCATTGCCTCTTGGCGCCTGTGCACCGGCGAGCGCGTCCGCCGCGGGATTGAGTACGGTGAACTTCACCTCGTCCCACACCCACTGTTCGCCGGTCCTGCACTGCACGCTGGGCAACTGCATGCGTTGCGGCTCGCCAGCACTCACCTTCGCATGCGGATAGGCCTTCGCGACCGCGGGCGCGCCGCCCGCGTGATCGTTGTCGCCATGGCTGACCATCAGCACGTCGAGTTTGCCGATACCGAACGCACGCAGACTCGGCAGCACCGCCGCTTCACCAAGATCGAACTCTGATGGATAACGCGCGCCGGCATCGAACAGCAACGCGTGGTCGTGCGTGCGCACGAATACCGAAAGGCCCTGACCGACATCGATCACGGTCGCTTCAAACGCCGCATTCGATGGCGCTGGTCGCTGTGGCCACAGCAAGGGCAGGAACAGAACGAGGCCGAGCGCGCGCAACGGAATTCCGCGCGGCAGGAACATCCAGGCCGCACCCACGGTTGCGAGCAACATGGCCCACGGCGCGACTTCGGGCAGATACCAGTGCGCGCCAGGCCAGGTCGCCATGCGTTCGAGCAGCCACCATTGCGCGTGCGCGAGCCAGCCCGCGAGGATCAACGGCGGAGACGCCCATGCCGGCACGATCAGCAGCGCGAGGATGCCGAGCAGACACAGCGGCACGATCACGAAACTGATCAGGGGCACGGCAATGAGGTTGGACAACGCGCCGACCAGCGAGGCCTGACCAAAGAACCACACGGTCAATGGCAACAGCGAAACCGTCATGACGAGTTGACCAACGCTGAGTTCGCGCAGGAAACCGCGCAGACCACCCGTGTGCCCGCGCGTCAGGCAGAGCATGAGGAAGGCAACGCCGACGAAGGACAACCAGAATCCCGCGGACAACGTTGCCAGCGGGTCGAATGCGAGTATGGCGAGCAACGCCAGCGCCAATCCATGCGGGCCGCTGCTCGCGCGTCGCCCGAAGCGCGTCAACGTGACGACCGAGATCATCGCAACCGTGCGCACGGTCGGCAGGCTTCCGCCGGCAAGGATGCCGTAAAGCACCGCGGTCACGAGCGCAGCCGGCGCCTGTGCGACGGGAAACGCGACACGCAACGCGAGACCCGGCAGCAGCCACCAAAGCGCGTAGATCAGCAAGGCGCCGACGCCAGCGGCCACGCCGACGTGGAAACCGGAAATCGCGATCAGGTGAGGGATACCGTTCGCGCGCGCGATGTCCCAGTCGTTCTGGTCGAGTCCTCGCGTGTCGCCGACGGAAAACGCCTGCAACAATGCTGCGTCGTGCGCATCGGTGACTCGTGCCGCTATCCCGCGGGAAATCGCCTCGCGCAGTTGATCAACGCAGAAGGCGCGCTCGCCAAGGCGCTGGTTCGATTCGGTCTCGCGCACGTAACCGACCGCGACGATGCCTTTTTCAAGCGCGGAGCGTTCGGAGTCGAAGCCGCCCGCGTTGACGAGTCCGCGCGGCCGCTTCAGTCGCGCACGCACCCGCCAGCGACTGCAGGCATCCACGCCGGCAGGAACTTCGTCGTACCAGGAAAGACGCACGCGACCGTGCAAGGGGATCGCTGCACCATCAAGTTCGACGCTCTCGATGCGCAACACGATGCGCGTCGCATCCGTACGCGTCACCGGCAGCTCATCGACAACCCCGATGAGATCGAAGTCGCGCCCCTCAATGTCGCGCGGCAGGCGTGCGTTGAGGGCGATATCGGCGCGTAGCGCGCACCAGGAAAATCCGAGCAGGACGCAACCGAACAGGCGCAGGCGCGGTCGCGTCAGTGCTGCCAGACCAGCGACGAAAAGGATTGCGTCGATCCAGCGCGACGGCAATGCCGGCAACGCATGCACTGCGAGAATGCCGAACAGCAGCGCGACCGCGCCGGCGACGCCGATGGCCGGTGTTCCGGATTGCAGTCGCGTCTCTGGCTCCATGCCCACGCTATTCCTCCCAGCAAGACTGTGGGAGCGGCTTCAGCCGCGATGCTTTCTCATGTTGGCATCAAGCTCAAAAGCATCGCGGCTGAAGCCGCACCCACAAATTTCTCGCCAACTACACCAGCAGCGGCTTCTCGACCGTGCGCAACGCGCCACCCGACAATTCCAGAACGCGATCCGCACGCGCGGCAAGACGATGATCGTGCGTGACCAGGACCAGCGAGGTGCCGATTTCGCGATTGAGCTCAAGCATGAGTTCGTAGACCTGCGCCGCATTCTTTTCATCGAGATTGCCGGTCGGCTCATCACCGAGCACGCATGCGGGTCGCGCGACCAGCGCACGCGCAACCGCACAGCGCTGGCGCTCGCCGCCGGAAAGCTCACCCGGCTTGTGCTCGAGACGTGCGCCGAGACCGACGCGCCCGAGTAGCGCAACCGCGCGTTCACGCGCTTCTCCGATCGCCGTGCCGCGGATCAGCAGGGGCATGCAGACATTCTCGACCGCCGTGAATTCCGGCAGCAAATGATGGAACTGGTAGACGAAGCCGAGCGACTTGTTGCGCAGATCGCCACGGGCGCGATCGGACAGACGCGACATCGTCTGGCCTTCGACAATGACCTCGCCCGCCGTCGGTGCATCGAGCCCGCCGAGGATGTGCAGCAAGGTGCTCTTGCCTGTGCCGGATGCGCCAATGATTGCGACGGTCTCGCCACGACGAACTGACAGATCCACCTCGCGCAGGACTTCGGTGCGTAGCGACCCTTCGGCGTAGGTCTTGGCTATCTGGCGCGCTTGCAGAACGATGTCTGTTGGCATGGGATTCGGGATTCGAGATTCGGGATTCGTCAGTGCCGGGAGGGTGCGGAAATCGGTTCGGATTCTTCCGAATCCCGAATCCCGTTTCCCGAATCGCGGTCATTCATATCGCAACGCTGCCGCAGGGTCCGTCTTCGCCGCGCGTCGCGCCGGGTACAGGGTCGCGAAGGTGCAGAAGACAAACGCCGTGATCGTGATCCAGGCGACGTCGTTCCAATGCAGGTCGCTGGGCAGCTCGCTGATGTAGTAGACGTCGGGGGACAGGAAGGTCACGTGGAAGGTCAGCTCGATCCAGTGCACGATCGCGGCGAGGTTGAGCGAGAGCAGCACGCCGAAGAACACACCCAGCGCAATGCCCAGCGTGCCGACGAGCATTCCCTGCACCATGAAGGTGCCCATCACCGAACGCGGGCTCTGTCCCAGCGTGCGCAGGATCGCGATGTCCGCCTGCTTGTCCTGCACCAGCATGACCAGGGTCGAGACGAGGTTGAACGCAGCGACTGCCACGATGAGCGAGAGGATCAGGAACATCACCTTCTTCTCCATCGCGACCGCCTTGAAGAAGTTGCTGTGTCCCTGCATCCAGTCGGTGACGCGGTAGAACTGGCCGAGATGTGACGCCAGCTCCTTGCCGACCGGATACGCCTGGAACATGTCGTCGAGTTTCAGGCGAATGCCACTCGGGCCGTCCAGGCGATACAGCGTCTGCGCATCCTGCATCGACATCAGGGCGAGACCGGAATCGTATTCCTGCATGCCGACTTCAAAGATGCCGACCACGGTGAAGCGCTTCATGCGCGGTATCGCGCCAATCGGCGTCGCACTGAATTCGGGCGCGAACACGGTGACGAAGTCGCCAACGTCGACGCCGAGCTCCATCGCGAGCTCCTTGCCAAGCACGATGCCGAAATGACCGCTGGCGAGATCATCGAGCTTGCCGCTGACCATGTGGCGGTCGACATCCGAAACCGTGGGTTCTACATCAGGCATCACGCCGCGGATGATCGCTCCGCTGACGCGTGAGCCTTGCAGCATCGCCTGACGCTCGACATACGGTGCTGCGCCGAGCACGTGAGGATTCTCGTGCGCAAGCTTGAGCGCCTGCGGCCAGTCCTTCACGGTTCCCTCGACACCTTCGATGGTCGCGTGCGACACCATGCCGAGGATGCGGTCCTTCAATTCCTTGTCGAAGCCGTTCATCACCGAGATCACGGTGATCAAGGCGGTCACGCCAACCGCGATACCGAGGATCGACACCAGCGAAATGAACGAAATGAAGTGATTGCGCCGCTTGGCGCGCGTGTATCGCAGGCCGATGAAGACTTCGAGAGGGCGGAACATGCGGCTTGCAAATCCTTGTAGGCGTGGCTTGGCCAGGTTGATGACCACGAACCGCGGCGAGAGTGCCGCAAGCGCGCCATGCGGGCAAGCGACGGCAGTCTATTGATCGCGTGCGAATTCCGCTCTCGACAACAACAGGATGAGTCGGCGGCGCATTTCGGCGTCAAGGTTGTCGGGCGCGCACAAGGCGTGAAACCGTTCGCGCGGACCATGGCGGAAGCGCAATGCGATCAATGCACCCACGCGTGCGTGGGATTCGAGCAGGACCTCGTGCTCCTTGCCGGCGAGATCGAGCAGCAACCAGCCCGAAGCACGATAGGCGACACGGCGAAACGGAGGGTGCAGCAGCGCGCGCACTGCTCGCACAGCCAACGCCACGACAGCCAGGGAAACAACGGCCCTGCCAACCAGCGGCAACGCACTGAGCCAGGGCGCCAGCGATGCGGCGCAGCAGACCAGCAGCAGCGCCGCGGCAATCCAGCGCGAAGCGCGATAGTCAAACGCGATGATGGGTGCGGATTTCATCGACTAGGTCGGCGAAACGCGGATCGGTCGGTACCCGATGGCCGCTCAGCCAGTCCCACAGGTCGGGATCGGGCGAATCGAGCAACGCGTCGAAGTGCGCACGCGTTGCCGCATCCGAACCGGCGTAGCGCGCGTCCATCCACCAGCCGAGCATCGCATCGAGTTCGCGCGTGCCACGACGCGCGCGCCAGCGCAGGCGAGCCTCGGCACTCATTCGACGAGCTGCCAGGCCAGCCATCCCCACAGCGACCACAACGCGACCGCTCCGGTCACGTAGACGGCGAAGCGGTGCATGACGCGGTTGTAGCTGCAGTGAATGAGACTGTGCGCGAGACGCAACGCAACGAACGTCCAGGCAAGCGTCAGGCTGACGGCATCGACCGCGCCAAGCGCAAACGCTACCCCCAGCGCGGCATAGAACAGCACCGGCAGTTCAAACAGATTGCGGAAATTGTCGGCCGCGCGTGTGTCAACCAGGCGCTGCGCGGCCTGCAATGAACTGGCGACGCTTTGCGGATGGATACGCAGGCGCCGCATCTCGCCGATACGCACAACGTAGAGACGCATCCAAACGCAGAATGTCAGCAGGACGAGCGCAAACGCAGGCGAGAATATCGCGCGCGTTTGCGCTGTCACGACTGGCGCTCGACCAGCAGCTTCTTGGTCTCGGCAATCGCCTTCGCGGGATTGAGTCCCTTCGGGCAGGTCCGCGCGCAGTTCATGATCGTGTGACAGCGGAACAGCTTGAACGGATCCTCGAGTTCGTCCAGACGCGCACCGGTGTCTTCGTCGCGCGAGTCGACGATCCAGCGATACGCCTGCAGCAACACGGCCGGACCGAGGTAGCGCTCACTGTTCCACCAGTAACTCGGGCACGAGGTGGTGCAACACGCGCACAGGATGCACTCGTAGAGGCCGTCGAGCTTGGCCCGATCTTCCTTCGACTGCAGTCGCTCGCGATCCGGCGGCGCCGGCGTCTCGGTGCGGATCCACGGTTTGATCGATGCGTATTGCGCGTAGAAATGGGTCAGGTCCGGCACCAGGTCCTTGACCACGCTCATGTGCGGCAGCGGATAGACCTTCACATCGCCGGACGCGCACTCCTCGATCGCGCGCGTGCAGGCGAGCGTGTTGGTACCGTCGATATTCATCGCGCAGGAACCGCAGATGCCTTCGCGGCACGAGCGGCGGAACGTCAGCGTCGGATCGATCTCATTCTTGATCTTGATCAGCGCATCGAGAACCATCGGCCCGCACGTCGACATGTCGACGTCGTAGGTGTCGACGCGCGGATTCTGGCCATCGTCCGGGTTCCAGCGGTAGACACGGAAGGTGCGCACGTTCGTCGTGCCCGATTCCGCCGGGAAATGCTTGCCGGCCTTGATCTTGGAATTCTTGGGGAGCGTGAACTCAGCCATTTGGGAAACCGGGAATAGGGAACGGGGAATCGGGAATAGTCAGAGCGAAGAGGTCATGGATACCGGCTGTGCCGATCTGCCATTCCCCATTCTCCATTCCCGGCCTTCAATACACACGCTTTTTCGGCGGTACCGCTTCGACATCCGAGGTCAGCGTATTCATGTGCACCGGTCTCGAGTCGAACGCGCACTTGCCCTTTTCGTCGACCGTGACGAGCGTGTGCTTCATCCAGTTCACGTCATCGCGATCCGGAAAATCGACGCGCGAATGCGCGCCGCGACTTTCGTGGCGCTGTTCGGCGGAACCAATCGTCGCGACCGCGTTGTAGAGCAGGTTCTGCAGTTCCAGCGTTTCGACCAGGTCCGAGTTCCACACCATCGAGCGATCGGTCACGCGAACGTCGTCGAACGAGGCGAATACCTTGTCCATCTTCGCGCAGCCTTCCTGCAAGGTCTTCTCGGTACGGAACACGGCAGCATCGGCCTGCATCGTGCGCTGCATCGCCATGCGGATATCCGCCGTCGGCGTCGAGCCGTTCGCGTGACGCAGGCGATCGAAATTGCCCAGGGCCTTGTCGCAAATCGACGCGGGCAGTTCCTTGTGCGGCTGGCCCGGCTTGATCGTCGCAGTGCAATGCTGCGCGACAGCGCGACCAAACACCACCAGGTCGAGCAGCGAATTGGATCCGAGGCGATTGGCGCCGTGTACCGATACGCAGGCTGCTTCGCCGATTGCGTACAAACCAGGAACGACCGAGTCCGGGTCGCTGCCGGACTTGCGCACGACTTCGCCGTGGATCGTGGTCGGGATGCCGCCCATGTTGTAGTGCACCGTCGGCACGACCGGGATCGGCTGTTTGGTCACGTCGACGTTGGCAAAGATGCGCGCGCTCTCCGAAATGCCCGGAAGCTTTTCGCGCAGGACATCGGCGCCCAGGTGCATCAAGTTGAGATTGACGTAATCCTTGTGCTCGCCTACGCCACGTCCTTCGTTGATCTCGGTCGCGATCGAGCGCGAAACGACGTCGCGCGATGCCAGGTCCTTCGCATTCGGCGCATAGCGCTCCATGAAGCGCTCACCCTTGGAATTGGTGAGGAAGCCGCCTTCGCCGCGCGAACCTTCGGTAATCAGACAGCCCGAGCCGTAGATGCCGGTCGGATGGAACTGCACGAATTCCATGTCCTGCAGCGGCAGACCGGCCCGCATGGCGAGACCGCCACCGTCGCCGGTGCAGGTGTGCGCCGACGTTGCGGTGAAGTACGCGCGCCCATAACCGCCGGTCGCGAGCACCACACCGTGCGAGCGGAACAGATGCAGGGTGCCTTCGGACATGTCGAGTGCGAGCACGCCGCGGCAGACGCCTTCGCTGTCGAAGATCAGGTCGAGGGCGAAGTATTCGATGAAGAAGCGTGCGTCATGCTTGAGCGACTGCTGGTAGAGCGTATGCAGGATCGCATGGCCGGTGCGGTCGGCGGCAGCGCACGTGCGTTGCGCGGTGCCCTCGCCGTAGTGCGTGGTCATGCCGCCGAACGGGCGCTGGTAGATCTTGCCTTCGTCCGTACGCGAGAACGGCACGCCGTAGTGCTCCAGCTCGATGACCGCGGCGGCGGCTTCCTTGCACATGTATTCGATCGCATCCTGGTCGCCGAGCCAGTCGGAACCCTTGATCGTGTCGTAAAAATGAAAGCGCCAGTCGTCCTCGCCCATGTTGCCAAGCGCAGCGGAAATACCGCCTTGCGCGGCAACCGTGTGCGAGCGCGTCGGGAAAACCTTCGTGATGCAGGCGGTTTGCAGGCCCGTCGCAGCCAGCCCGAAAGTGGCGCGCAATCCTGCGCCGCCCGCACCGACGACGACGATATCGACCTTGTGTTCCTGGATCTTGTAGCTTTCCATTCGATCAGTGCCCCAGCGTGATGCGGATGACGGCAAGCACGCTCGCGGCGGCGCCCATGAAACAGAGGAACTTGATCGCGATCTGCGTCACCAGCGCGAGCCCTGGCGTGGTTACGTAGTCTTCGACGACGACCTGCAAGCCCAACTGTGCATGCCAGAACACCGCGACCAAGAACGCGAGCATGAGCACCGCGTTCCAAGGCTGTGCGATCAACGCATGCGCACCGGCGTAGTCCAGATGCACCATCTTGAGCGCAAGCCAGATGAACCAGACGCCGAGCAGTGCCAGCGCGACCGCCGTCGTGCGCTGCACGATGAAGTGATGCACGCCATGCCTGGCCGAGCCAAGGCCGACGGCATTCTTGATGGGCGTGCGCAAGAGCTTGTCTTGGGACTTGCTCATGCGCCACCTCGCTGCGCAATCACCCAGGCCCAGACCAGGCCCGCCAACAGCAGGCTACCGATGCTGACCAGCCAACCATTGCGCACGAACTGCCCGGGCAGGTAGCCCCAGCCGATGTCCTGCAGCAAATGTCGTATGCCGTTGAGAAGGTGATAAGCCAGCGCCCAGGTCCAGCCGACCAGCAGGATCGTGCCGATCCATGAGCCGCAGAAAGCGCGCACCTCGGCGTACGCTTGCGGCCCCGTTGCGAGTGCGAGCAAGGCGATCACCAGCAGGATCGTGCCGAATGCAAGGGCGACACCGGTCGCACGATGCAGGATCGACGTCACCATCTGGATCTGCCAGCGGTAGATATCGAGGTGCGGTGACAAGGGTCGCGCAGTGGCTGGCATGGCTGGCTCGTGCAGACGTTCGTTGGAAATCCGCTCCGCGCATGCGCGTTTCGCATCGACGGCGATGCAGCGGCCCTTTCTGTTCCCGACGTCCATATCGGGAGTATCACGTTCCTCCGCGTGGGCGGCAGACCCATCCGGTCGCTCTGCCTTTGCGTCGATTGGGGCGTTGGCCGCCGTCGGCGAACCCTGGTCGTACCCGGAAGGCCCGGGCTCCGACATGATGCAGTGCGGCGCAAAGGTTAAACCGAGTCGCCCGCGCAGACAACCAATACGTGACGAGAGCAGTCGCCTTTGCTCGGACGGCGCCCGATGAAACCGGCTGCCGGCGCTGTGGGTGCTAGAGTTTGCGCCTATCCCTTGATTGAACGTGATCATGACCGTGTCGCTCGGCTCCGCCGACCTGCTCATGCTGAAAGGCGCCGATGCAGCCAGTTTCGCCCATACCCAGTTCACCAGCGACGTTAAATCGCTCGCCGACCACACCTGGCAATGGAGCGCATGGCTGGATCCGCAGGGGCGCACCCGCCATTTCTTTTTGCTGATGCGCACTGGCCCGACACAGTTGATTGCGTGGCTGCCGCTGGGAGGCGCCGCAGCGATGCGGGACGGGCTTGCGCGTTTCGTTTTTCGATCTGCCGTGAAGATCGAAACGCCGACGGGCTGGACCTTGCATAGCGTCACGACCACCGATGTCGCATCGGCCGTTGGCGCAAAACAAGTGGTTGCGCACCATGACGGCTACTGCATTGTCCTGCCCGGGCCATCGCAGCGGCTGGCCTGGATCGCGCCCGCCGAAGAGGCACAGACCGCAACCGCGGAGCTTGAGCGTTGGCGGCTCGACGACATCGCGGCCGGACTGCCCTTGCTCGCGCCCGAGCTTGGTGGTGAATTCGTGCCGCAGGCGCTCGACCTCGAACGGCTGGATGCGATCCGTTTCGACAAAGGTTGCTACCCCGGACAGGAGATTGTCGCGCGCCTGCACTTTCGTGGCGGCAACAAGCGACACCTTCAGCGCCTGCGCGTGCACGGCAAGCCGCCCGCCATCGGTGCGTCCGTGCTCGGCAGCGAAGGCCAGCCGGTTGGACAGGTTCTCTATGCCGCAGCCGACTCCGCAACCTCAAGCATGGCGCTCGCAGTGCTGGCACAAACCGTCTCGCATGAACCTCTCAGCGCAGCCGACAGTCGCGCTGAAATCATCATAGAACACAAATAAACTATGTATATTTGCGTCAACGTATACACCTACACAACCGTTCAATTCATTGAATTGTTAAATCTGAGTCAGGGCGTCTCCTTACCGTAACCTGAACAAAGATCCTTTGTTCAGGGACATATCACCCTCGATCGCGTAATCTCCACCTCACGCCCTGCTCAGTCAGGGCGTTTTTGTGTGCGTAGCGAATCCATACGGTCGCGATAAAAATTCGCGACCGACATTGCACCGGGGTTTCGGCGCAATGATCAAAACGTCGGAGCGACTGCCGGGGTGGCAGACGCAACCGACAAGGGTGTTGTACAGCGCGGCGAAATGTCGCGCGCGCGCCCTGCAACTTTTCAAACAACTCGGTGGCAAGGCACAGGTGACGCAGTTTCGCGTCGCGAGAGTTCATGCAATGCACGCATGGCTCGATCTGCATGCAGGCCATCGTGAATGCGAGAGGTGTGTTAGATGAAATTGGCGTTCTTGTTATGGCTGGCTTCCTCACTGCCGCAACCGGCGGCGGATCACGTCTGCCTTGCGACGACGATTTACCTGGAAGCGCGCAGCGAATCCCAGGTGGGTCAGATGGCCGTTGCCGAGGTGGCGATGCGGCGGCGTGAAACCGGTCACTGGGGCACGTCGATCTGCGACGTCGTGCGCGCGCCAGGCCAATTCGCGATGGCGACGATGAAAGAGAATTTTGTACTCGACAGTCCCGAGTCGTGGCAGAAGGCGTGGAAGATCGCAACGCGCACGATCGACATGTGGTCCCTGCCCACCAGCAAGCGCAAGTTCGTAGTGCCCAACGCCGATCATTTCGTCGTTGCCGACTCGGTCTCGCCGACCTGGATCAAGGGACCGCCGCTGGCAACCATCGGCGCGCACAATTTCTATCGCATCAACTGATTCGATCCGATCACGGAAATAGAATCGGCGGAGAGCTTGCGCTCTCCGCCGTTCTGCTATCCGCAATGCGTCAGGTCAGCGCAGACGCATCAAGCGATTGTCGCGGATCATGACGCGGTCGCCAGGACGAAGGTCGTCATTGTCCCATTGCGTGACGGTGGCCCATCGGCCGTTGTCCAGTCGCACATGGAATTGCCACGCCTCGCGATCACCGCGATCGTTGCTGTTGCGTTCGATGGCGTTTCCGGCGAAACCACCTGCGACCGCACCCGCCACCGTCGCCGCGGTGCGTCCGTCGCCACGACCCACCGTACTGCCGAGCACGCCGCCGATGATCGCGCCAAGCACAGCACCACCGCCTCCCGTGCTGTTTTCGCGCACATAGACACGACCGACGTCGTCAATCACGCCACAACGGCTGCAGTCGTACTGCGCGCGGCGTTGATAGTAGTTGTCATCGTAACGGGCGCGCGGTGGAGCTGCGACGCAACCGGCCATTGAGACCAGCACGATGCCCGTCATCGCAGCTGATAGAACTTTGCTTGTCATCGCCGATTCTCCGTTGTGAATTTCGCTCCGCTATGCTCGCCTGTCCATGGTAAAGATGCGATGAATGGCCGTTGCGGCGGGTGAATCGACGCCGACGATCCGTGCGCCGCGCCGACCGCGCCACATGGGTGTTCGCGCATCGGCTAGCATCGCAGCGTCAACCGGAAAACTCCCGATGCCGACCGATACCGTCACTACGGACGAATTGCGCGACCTTGACGCCGACGATGCCGTCGCGCGCCTGTCGCCGCTGCCTGATGCCGCGATTGCCCGCCTCCTGCATACGCTGGGTCCTGGCCGCGCGGTTGCGGTGCTGGATCGTTTCGGCCCTGAGCGGCGCCGCCTGATCGCATTCGCGGCGGGCCAGGACGAACACGGTCAATGGCTGCACGGCCAGGACTGGCGCGAGGGCACCGTGGGTCGCCTGATGGAACCGGCGCCCGCTGTGTTCGCCGCCCATGCGAGCGTCTCCGACGTGATCGCGACGCTGCGCCCGGTGGTGTCGCACACCCTGGTTACCTATGTCTTTGTCGTGGACGACGCCAAACGCCTGATCGGCCTCGTCGCATTCCGCGAGCTTGCGTTCGCGCAGCCGACTCAGCAACTCCAGGAAATCATGGTCGCGCGGCCGTTTGCGCTGCGCCCGGATGCGGATGTGTTCGAGGCGATGCGCGAAGTCGTCAAGCGCCACTATCCGGTCTACCCGGTCTGCGATGCCGATGGCCGCCTGCTCGGTCTCGTGCGTGGCGCGGTGCTGTTCGAGGAGCAGGCGTTCGAGATCAGTGCGCAAGCGGGTGCGATGGTCGGTGTCGAACGTGAGGAACGCTTGACCACGCCGTGGCGACGCGCGTTGCGTTTTCGCCATCCATGGCTGCAGGTAAACCTGGTGACCGCGTTTGTTGCCGCGAGCGTGGTCGGCTTGTTCCAGGGCACCGTCAACCGCATTGTCCTGTTGGCCGTGTTCATACCGGTGTTGTCGGGCCAGTGCAGCAATACCGGTTGCCAGGCACTCGCGGTCACCCTGCGCGGCATGACCCTCGGCGAACTCAATCCATCACGCGCGCGCGGCCTGTTGTGGAAGGAAGCCTGGCTTGGATTTCTCAACGGCTCGCTGACTGGCCTCGTTGCAGCCGCCGGCATGTTCTGGCTTGCGCATCATCAGCAGCACCCGCAGGCGTTGACACTGGCGGCGATCACCTTCATCGCGATGGCGGGAAGCTGCGCGGTGTCGGGCTTTGCCGGTGCGGCCGTGCCGATGACCCTGAAGCGGCTGGGCGCAGATCCCGCAACGGCATCGAGCATCTTCCTGACCACGGCCACCGATGTGGTCAGCATGGGTTTGTTTCTCGGTCTCGCGGCGTGGCTCATCGCCATTTGACTGGCTGTCGGTGCAGGGTCACGCGCGGCGAGGTTCGGACGTCTTCAGTGTTGCCTTAACGCGAATAAAACCTACCTTGGCACATGCTTGGGCGAGGCGGTTGTGGCATCGAAAAGACGGTGCGCCGCCTTGAAAGCTTTCACTCTGCGACACGGTCTCTAGGCTTGCATCGGCGCGTTGCGTTGCAGCATTCGACGAATCGAGCTTTTCTTGAGACGAGCCGGGGATAGCGGCAGCAGCAACCGATGTCCAACGTCGGTGCATCCGAAACGTTGTGCATGGCGTACAAGTTGACGACACATCGCCGGGCAACCGGCAATGACCCGGCGGGCACCCTGCCCGCACAAACCCAAGTAACGGAGATACTCGAATGTCCAGCAAGATCGGCAATACCCTCGGCCTCGCGATCGGTGCCGCGTTCATCGGTTCGCTCTCGCTCAGCCAGCTCG
>JBDSXV010000074.1:0-28321 GCA_039926025.1 Dokdonella sp. | reverse complement strand
ATCGGGTTGAGAACGTCGGTCATGAATCACTCGGGATAGGGGAGCGGATGGCGCCTTCCTCGCGGCTCAGCTTGGGGCGCGGACTGCAGCTTTTGCGGCCGACATTCTAAAGTGCTTCGCGCCGCTCTCGAATGCACCTGTATGGCGATAATGCCGCTTGGCGTTGCGCCATGTTGGTGCAAATTCTTCGCGTCCCTGTATTTATCCAATTGATTTCATGAAATTTTATTGAAGTACCACGCTGGCATGTCCATTGCTATGCTCAAGGCACCATCTCTGCGAGGTCACCCGATGTCCGCTGAAAACGTGTTCAAGATGATCAAGGACCACGAGGTCGAATTCGTCGATCTGCGTTTCGCCGACATGCTCGGCAAGCAGCATCATCTGACCTTCCCGGCACACGCCGTCGACGACTCGCTGTTCGAGGACGGCAAGATGTTCGACGGTTCGTCGATCGCGGGCTGGAAGGGCATCAACGAATCGGACATGGTCCTGCTGCCGGACGCGGATACCGCGATCATCGATCCGTTCATGGCCGACAAGACCTTGCTCCTGCAGTGCGATGTGCTCGAGCCGAGCACGATGCAAGCGTATTCGCGCGATCCGCGTTCAGTCGCAAAACGCGCCGAGGCATACCTGAAATCGACCGGCATCGCCGACACCGCGTTCTTCGGTCCGGAGCCAGAGTTCTTCATCTTCGATTCCGTGCGCTACCGAAACGACATGGGCCACGTTTCCTACAAGATCGAGTCGGAAGAGGCCGCGTGGTCGACCGGCAAGTCGTACGACGGCAACAACTCCGGCCATCGCGGCGGCGTCAAGGGCGGTTACTTCCCGGTGTCGCCGGTCGACACGTTTCAGGACTTGCGCAGCGAGATGTGCAAGGTGCTCGAACAAGTCGGTCAGGTCGTCGAAGTGCATCACCACGAAGTCGGCAATGCCGGCCAGTGCGAAATCGGCACGCGCTTCAATACGCTGGTAAAGAAGGCGGATGAGTTGATCACGATGAAATACGTCGTGAAGAACGTCGCGCATCAGAACGGCAAGACCGTGACCTTCATGCCCAAGCCCATCGTCGGTGACAACGGCTCGGGCATGCACGTACACCAGTCGCTGGCCAAGAACGGCCAGAATCTTTTCGCGGGCGACCTCTACGGCGGCTTGTCGCAGATGGCGCTGTACTACATCGGTGGCGTCTTCAAGCATGCGCGCGCGATCAATGCGTTCGCCAATTCCAGCACCAACAGCTACAAGCGCCTCGTGCCAGGCTTCGAAGCGCCGGTGATGCTCGCGTATTCGGCGCGCAACCGCTCGGCAAGCTGCCGCATTCCGTTCGTGCACAGCCCAAAAGGTCGCCGCATCGAAGTGCGTTTCCCGGATCCGGTCAACACCGGCTATCTCACGTTCACCGCGCTGATGATGGCGGGCCTCGACGGCATCCTCAACAAGATCGATCCGGGTGCGCCGGCCGACAAGGACTTGTACGACCTGCCGCCGGAAGAAGAAAAGAACATTCCGACCGTATGTCATTCGCTCGATCAGGCGCTGGAAGCGCTCGACAAGGATCGCGGCTTCCTCAAGGCCGGCGGCGTATTCAGCGACGACCTCATCGACAGCTATATCTCGCTGAAGATGCAGGAAGTCACACGCTTCCGCGCGGCCACGCATCCGCTCGAATACCAGATGTACTACTCGATCTGATCAGGCAGGTCCCTCCGCTCGACCGGGCGGAGGGTTTTGCGGGTCGTCCAAAGGAGAAGGCGCGCTGACGATTCGTCAGCGTCGCCGAAGTGCGATGCATTCGCGAGCGGGTAACGCGATGGCGGACAGGTCATCCGATGCGACTGATGTGCATCGGCATCGATGGGAAGTGCATGCGGGAAAACTGAAGCATTGACGTCGCGAGTGGAGTGCGACGGTTGGGAGGGTGCCGGTGGTCGGCGGCGACCGCGCAAGGCGGCGATAAAGAGGCGACACAGTCTCGCAGTGCCACGTGCAGCGACATTCGGTTCGCCAGTCTGTTGGCGACAACGACAGCGCACGACATCGCCATCCGACCAGGAGATGCCGCATGAAATGTCCTATCACTCCGATTGCTTTCATCACCGCGTTGCAGTGCTCCGACGTGCGCGCGAAAGAAACCGTGTCCATCGGACCGGCGCTGAGCGGAAACCTCAGTGGCTTCAGCGACTATGTCTTCCGCGGAATTTCCCAGACCGGTCAGGATCCCGCTTTGCAGGGAGGGATCGAATACGGTCGCACTGACGGTGGTACATCGGCGCCTGGGGCAGCAACGTGAGTTGGCTGCCGGACGTGTCGACCGCCGACGCACACATCTCCAGCAGTCTCGAAATAGATGTCTGCGCCGACTGGCGATTGCCTCTCGACGATGCATGGAAACTCGACCTCGGTCTCTACACGTACTACTACCCCGGCGACTACGCGCGCGGCATTCCGCGTCCGCATGCGACGGAAGCCTATGCCGGCATCAGCGGATCGATCTTCTCGCTGAAATATTCGCACTCGTTGACCAACACCTTCGGCTTTGCCGATTCCAGGCACAGTGACTACATCGACGCATCCGCGAACTGGAAAATCCGCCCGTCCTGGCTGTTGAGCGGCCACGTGGGCCCCCAGCGGATAAAAAACACGGATCGCGCCAGCTACTCCGACTGGAAGCTCGGCATCACGCGAAACCTTGCCGACGGTTTCGCGCTTGCGCTCCACTTCTTCGACACCAACGCCGACGCGTCGATCTATACCAATCCCCACGGTGAATTCCTCGGGCGCAGCGCCGCCGTGCTCCGCGCCACCAAGACATTCTGACAACCGGACAGCAGGAGAAGGGCATGAAGCTGATTACCGCAATCGTCCGGCCGTTCAAGCTGGACGATGTTCGAGACGCGCTGTCGCAGGCCGGCATCACCGGTATCACAGTGACCGAAGTCAGGGGTTACGGGCGACAAAAAGGACACACGGAGTTGTACCGGGGCGCGGAGTACGTTGTCGATTTCGTACCGAAGATCAAGATCGAAACCGCCGTACCCGATACCGCCGTCGAAGCGATCATCGAAGCGATCAGCGACGCCGCACGTACCGACAAGGTCGGCGACGGCAAGATCTTCGTCACCGTCATCGACCACGCCGTGCGTATCCGCACCGGCGAGGTCGGCGACGATGCGCTCTGAAGGAGGCCTGACGATGAAAATCAAATTCTTCATGTTCGCCACGCTCGCGGCATCGTTTGCGCTGCCCTTGCTTGCGTTCGCGCAAGTGACTGCGCCAGCACCCCTTCCGAACAAGGGCGACACTGCCTGGATGCTGACGTCGACGGCACTGGTATTGTTGATGTCGGTGCCTGCACTCGCGCTGTTTTATGGTGGCCTGGTACGCGGAAAGAACATGCTGTCGGTGCTGATGCAGGTGTTCGTCGTGTTCTCGCTCATCAGCGTGCTGTGGTTCGCATATGGCTACAGCATCGCCTTCACCGAGGGCAATGCGTTCTTCGGCGGTTTCGGCCGGGCTTTCCTTGCCGGTGTCGCCGATCCCTACAAAGGCGAATGGTCGCTCGCGGCGACGTTCTCGAAGGGGACGCCGATGTACGAAATCGTCTTCGCGGTATTCCAGGCCACGTTCGCAGCGATTACGTGCTGCCTGATCCTCGGCTCGATCGTCGAACGCATCAAGTTCTCCGCCGTGCTGGTCTTCATGGTGATCTGGTTCACCTTCAGCTACCTGCCCGTCGCGCACATGGTCTGGTTCTGGTCCGGCCCCGATGCTTACACGGATGCATCGAAAACCGCGGCGCTCAATGCGACGGCCGGATATATCTGGCAAACGGGCGCGCTCGATTTCGCGGGTGGTACGGTCGTGCATGTCAACGCAGGCGTCGCCGGCCTGATCGGCGCATGGCTGGTCGGAAAGCGCATCGGCTACGGGCGCGAAGCGCTGCGCCCGCACAGCCTCACGATGACGATGATCGGTGCTTCCCTGTTGTGGTTCGGATGGTTTGGCTTCAACGCGGGTTCCGCACTCGAGGCGAACGGGACAGCCGCACTCGCTTTCCTCAACACCTATCTCGCAACGGCGTGTGCCGTGTTGTCATGGACGCTCGCCGAGTGGCTGATCAAGGGCAAGCCTTCGATGCTCGGCGCGGCATCAGGTGCGGTGGCGGGACTGGTCGCGATTACGCCGGCTGCGGGCAATGTCGGCGTTCCCGGTGCGTTCGCGATCGGCCTCGCCGCTGGCGTGATCTGCCTCTGGGGCGTGACCGCGCTCAAGAAATTACTCAAAGTCGACGACTCGCTTGACGTTTTCGGCATCCACGCCGTCGGCGGAATCAGCGGCGCCCTGCTGACCGGCATCTTCAACTCGCCTGATCTCGGTGGGCCTGGCTCAGTGCAGGATTGGGTAACCATGACGAGCGGCTATCCGGGCATCGTCGCGCAGCTGCTGATTCAGGCCAAGGCCGTCGGAATCACGGTCGTATGGACGTCCGTAGTTGCCTTCGTTGCTTACAAGATCGCAGATCTGACCGTTGGTTTGCGCGTCAGCGAAGATCAGGAACGCGATGGGCTGGACATCAGTTCCCATGGTGAATCCGCTTACGACCACTAACCCGTTCAGCCGCTGCGGAATCGCTGCGCTTGCATGGCAAGCGCAGAGACCTGTGGTAGAGACCTGTGGTCAGGACTTGCTGCTGCGGCGTTTCGGCGGCGACCGACCAGCACCGGCTGTCGCGGCTTGCGATTCGCGCGAACGTCGCCACAGCCAGCCAATCGCGAACGCGGCCACGCCGATGATGACAGCCGACTCCATCGGGCGCTCCGCAACGAGACTGCGGGTCGACCGTCCCAATCGCAGCGATCCCTTCTGCAGCTCCCCGCCCATTGCGCGCACGTGATCGAATCCGGCTGCACTGCGGCGCGCAATGGCACGATGTGCATCCAGCAGATTTTGCGCGACAACGTCGGACGCCGCTGCAATTGAAGCGTGCGCACTATCTGTGGCGGAACCGATGCGGTCATTGATCCATTCTTTCGCGAGCATGGTGGTTCCCGGTCAGAAAACGTGAGTGAAAACGTAAATCAGCACCAGCAACCCAGCCGGCACGCCAAGCAGCCATCCAATGAAATACTTGCCCATGGTGAACCCTCCGAAGACGCGCGGGGGCGGCTTGCCGCTCCCCGCGCTCATGCTGGTTAGAGCGTGTTATCAAATTCCTTGATCTGGCGGCGCGCTTCGTCCTGCGCGATGCCATATCGCTCCTGGATCTTGCCGGCGAGATATTCGCTGTTGCCTTCGGCGACCTTGAGGTCGTCGTCAGTCAGCTTGCCCCACTTCTCCTTCAGCTTGCCGGCGAGCTGCTTCCATTGTCCCTTGACCTTGTCTTCGTTCATTTGAATTCTCCTGCGAGAGCTTTGTTCACTGCTTGGCCCGTCATCGGGCCCGGAGTCGGAAGTTGGTTCAGGCCTTCGACTTGAGGCCGGTCGCGTCGACCTTCTTCACGCCCTTGATGCTTTCAGCAACGGCAACCGCTTTCTTGACTGCAGTGTCCGTCGCGACGACGCCGGTGAGCGTTACCATGCCGTCAACGGTCTTGACGCTGATATCCATGCTCTTCACGCCGTCCGTCGTCGCAAGTTCCGACTTCACCTTGGTCGTGATCCAGGTGTCGGTTACCGGCTGATCCGAGCTCATCGCGGTTTCACCGTTCGGCGACACAGGCGCCTGTGCGGAAGCCATCGATACGCAGCCCAGCGACAGGAGGGAAGCGAATGCAAGGGTAGGGATGTTGGTAATGGAATTTCTCATGATGTTTCTCCGTGTCAGTTGGAGCCGGCAATCCGGCGAGCAGCGCTGTCGCCACTTGGAGTGCATCCTGCGCAGCAGCGTCGGACTCCGACATGAACAACGAAAAATTCATGCGTGACTCGGTTCAGGTAGCATCGCCTGAAAGCTCGCACCTACAGCCGGAATGCGCTCTCGCAGCGCCATTCCGAAACGACTGGCGAACAGATCCCACAACGCCACGTATCGCTGCCGTGCTATTGCAAGCCGGTGAGGAATTCAGATGAAGAAGATATTGGGTATTTCCGGCAGCCTGCGCGCGCAGTCGTTCAACACGACTTTGCTGCATGCGGCGCAAGCACTGGCGGGTCCAGATTTCACGTTGGACGCGGCGACGCTGCACGGCATTCCTCTTTACGACGGCGATGTCGAACAAGGCGATGGAATCCCCGCAGCGGTCGCCGAGCTGAAGGAACGCATTGTCGGGAGTGCCGGTGTTCTGCTGGTGACGCCGGAGTACAACAACGGCATCCCGGGCGTCTTCAAGAATGCGATCGACTGGCTGTCGCGTCCCGCAGCGGATATCCCGCGCGTGTTCGGCAATCGTCCATTCGCCGTGATCGGCGCGTCGCCCGGCGGCTTCGGCACGATCCTCTCGCAGGCCGCGTGGCTGCCCGTGCTGCGTACGCTCGGTACGCGTCATTGGTCGGGTGGCCGCCTGATGGTGTCGCGTGCGCACCAGGCGTTCGACGAGAACGGCGCGATTCGCGATGAAGCATTGCGGAAGCAGCTCGGCGATTTCCTGCGTGGCTTCGCGCAATTTTCTTCGGGCTAGCGGTTGTCGGAAAGGAACTCGAACATCTCAACGAAACGGCTCGGGCACGCGGCGCTGCGACCGTTTTGAGCTGCTGCCTCATTGGTCTCTTTGCCACCGCACTGGGATCTGCAACATCCAGTGGCTGTTTGAAGCTAGCGCCCGCCGCTGACATCCATCAGCGCTCCGGTCGTATAGGAGGCTTCCGGTGACAGCAGCCAGAGGATTGCGCGCGCGACCTCTTCCGGGTCGCCGCCTCGCCGCACGGGAATTGCGTCCTGGAGTCGTGCGATGCGATCAGGCTCGCCGCCGCTTGCATGGATAGTGGTGAGGATGAATCCGGGGCGCACGGCATTCACGCGGATGCCCTGACCAGCCACTTCCTTCGCCAGACCCATCGTGAATGTGTCGATCGCACCTTTTGGACGCTGCGTAGTCGACATATTCGCCGGGCGAGCCCAGCCTCGACGCAGCGGAAGAGACATTGACGATCGCGCCGCCGGTTCCACCGCTATCGGTCGACATGCGGCGCACCGCTTCGCGTGCACACAGCAGGGTGCCGAAAACGTTGACGGCAAATACACGCTGCAGGCGTGCTGCATCCATCGCCACCAGAGCTGCCTGCGGTGCGAGAACGCCGGCATTGTTGACCAGGCCTGCAAGCGGCCCGAGTTGCGCCGTGCATTCGTCGAACAGGTGCACGACCAGGGCTTCGTCCGCGATGTCGGCGCGCAGCGCAACAGCGCGTCCGCCGGAGTCAAGGATGCGTTGCGCCAGCGCATCGGCGGCGTGCTGCTCGCGCAGATAGTTGATGCACACCGCATAGCCACGTTGCGCTGCCAACCACGCCGTTGCGGCGCCGATGCCGCGGCTTGCGCCGGTCACCAGCAGTACGCCTGGACCGGCATCGGTCGCGCGCATCATTGGATGCGGCCCGTATTGCGGACGATCGTCGCGGCTGATTTTCGCGGCGGCGAAACCAGTGCCGTTGCGCGCAGGCGGCTCGGCGTAGTGCCCGCGACCTTGCGCATCAGTCGCCGCAGCGCAGTCGCATCCCGGTAACCTACTGCCGCCGCAACCTGGTCGATGCTCATGCGACTGTTGTGCAAAAGATTGCGCGCACGATGCAGGCGAATGCTCTGGATCATGTCGATGGTTCCCATCCCCGTGGCGTGGCGTACATGGCGCCCGAGGGTGCGTTCGGAAACGCACAGTTCGCGAGCGAGTTGCGTTACCGAAGGCACATCGGGCAATGCGGATTCCACCCGTTGCGTCAGGCGTGTCACCAGCGCACTGCCGCTCGCAAGCATCGAGGGCACCACGAACTGTGCTTGCTCGCCCCGCTCGTGCAACAACAGGACACGCGACACGCCGTCAGCAAGTCTCGCCCCGAAGCGTTGCCTCAACAGATGGAGCATCAGGTCCGATTGCGCGAACGCCGCGCCCGCGGTGATCACCGGCCCGTCGATGCAGAGAATGCGGTTGGCCTCGACGCGCGTGTCGGGCGCAATCCGTGCGAGCTCCGGCGCGAGCCACCAGGTGGTCGTTGCCTGGCGTCCGGCCAGCGCACCTGCGGCCTGCAGCAGGAATACGGCCGAGCATGAAGCGGCGACGACACCGCCGCATGCCCTGTGTGCGGCAATGTATCGAATGGCCCGTTTGCATTCGTCCACTTGCATGCGTTCGTGCAGTTCGCGCGCATCCGTCACCCAGATTCCCGGCACCAGCAGGATCGAGCGCGTGCCTTGCTTGCGTCCCGGAAGACGCGCGGTATCGGCACCGATTCCGCCTTGCAGTTGCACGCGCCCACCCATTGGGGAGTAAAGCCCCCAGGTGGGCGCGGCTTCGCCTTGACGCGCTGCGAAAAGCGCCGCGGCCGCGAGAATGTCGCGGGTCATCGCAACGCCGCTTGGATTGGTCCCATCGAGCATCAGGAGCTCGAAATCCTTCATGTCGGAATCCGCCTGAAAAATGTCATTTCGGACGCTAGCACGATCCGCGCTCGCGCGATCAAATGCACACATGGAATTTTTCCCGGATATTCCCATCGCGTGCGCGGGCGGCATGCACGCAAAGGCCTTGCCAGGGGTTCCCATGCAACAAGCCGAGCCTGTCGATGACTCCTTGAGTGACTTCCAGGCCCGCGCGATCTGTCTCGATGGCGTGACCCGGACAGTCCATTTCTCCGGTGCCGGGCCGGGCGTCATCGTCATGGCGGAAATGCCCTGCATCAGTCCGCATGTTGTGCGCTTCGCCCGATGGCTGCGCAATGTCGGGTTTAGCGTTTACATGCCGTCGCTGTTCGGACGCGACGGGGCGGTGCCACAAGCAGAAGAGGGGCTCGCGATCATGCGCCGCGCCTGCATCAGCGCGGAGTTTCATGCGCTCGCAGGTCAAGGTGCGAGCCCGGTCACCGCGTGGTTGCGTGCATTGGCTCGCCTTGCGCTTACTGAGTGCGGACCACCGGGCGTCGGTGCCGTCGGCATGTGTTTCACCGGGAATTTCGCGCTTTCGATGATGCTGGAGCCGGCCATGCTCGCGTCGGTACTGGCGCAGCCTTCGCTGCCGCTGGACGACCCATCGGCCGTGGAAAGTAGCGCGGAAGAACTCGCAGCCGTGCGTGCGCGACTTGAGCGCGACGACCTCACTGTCATTGCCTATCGCTTCGAAGGCGATCGCCACTGCCGCGCCGAGCGGTTCGCCGCTTACCAGGCCGCGCTCGGACCACGCTTCATCGGCAAGGCACTACCCGATAGCGCAGCCAACCTCGATCCACCGCCTTTTTTCAGGCAGGTGGTGGGCTGCCCGCACAGTGTCTTTACCGCGCACTTCATCGACGCCGAAGGCGAAGCGACCGTGCGCGCGCGCGACGAGGTCGTCGCGTTCCTTCGGTTGCGGCTGTATGGCGAGCCCTTGTTCGCCGCAGAGACGATCTTATGAAGGTGGGCTTCGCGGGCATCGGCCGCATGGGTCTGCCGATGGCGCGCAATCTGCTCCGTGCCGGTGTCCCTCTGCGCGTATGGAGCCGGACGCCGGCGCACTGCGAGCCGCTGGTGGAACTCGGAGCATTGCCGATGCCGTCGATGGATGCGCTGTGCGCACAGTCCACGATCGTGCTGCTGATGCTGCTGGACGAGGCCGCGATCGACGCGGCGCTCGGTCGCTCGAGCCCAGCGTTCCACGCGCGCGTCGCAGATCGCACCATCGTCCATCTCGGCACCACGTCGCCGACTTTTTCCCGGGCACTCGAGCGGGACGTTCTTGCCAGCGGCGGTGGCTACGTGGAGGCGCCGGTATCGGGTTCGCGCACTCCGGCCGAGCACGGCACGCTCGTCGGGATGATCGCCGGTCGCGCCGCATCCGTCGACGCGGTGCTGCCGCTGCTCGCACCTTTGTGCAGCCGTGTGTTTCGCTGCGGTATCGTGCCAACTGCCCTGCAAACGAAACTCGCCGCCAACCATTTCCTGATCACCATGGTCACGGCATTGGCGGAAACCGTGCATGCCGCCCACGCGGCCGGTGTGGATCTGGCGGTTCTACGCGACGTGCTGGATGCCGGACCGATGGCCAGCGACGTATCGCGCATCAAGCTGGACAAAATCATGCATGACGACTTCACCCCACAGGCGGCCATTCGCGATGTGCGCAACATTGCAAGGCTGGTGGCCGATCAGTCCGCGTCTGCCGGCGTTGATGCACCGCTGATCCGTCGATGCGTCGACTTGTTCGATCGAGCGGCCAAAAACGGTTTCGCCGAGCTCGACATGATTGCCGTGGTCAAGGCCTTCGGCGCGGCATACGGGCTTGCAGAATGTCCGCATGTTGGTGACTGGAGATCCAACGATGCGGCTGCGGTTGGGATCGCTCACTGAGCGGCGCGCGGCGGGGGCGTCGAATCACGGCAGCTTTGCCCTAAACTGGTGCAATGACGCCGCTTCCAGGCAATCCCGTGCTGCCGCTTCGTTCCATTGGTGAGGAACTTCCCGTTGCCGGCGCGTGCGCCACGCCGATGGCCATCGTCGGGCGCGCACTGGACTTGCAGGCGACGAACCCGGCGCTGCGCGAATGGCTGGCAGCCGCGACGCGAAACTGGTTCGGCGAACGCCTCGCGGTGCTCGACGCGAAGCCGCCGCAGCTGTGCGATGCGGTGGAGCGCGCGTTCGCGGAAGAGCGCCGCATATGGTTGCGCGAAGCGCGCCTGCGTACAGCGATCGGGGATCGTGGCGCGGATCTCGCGTTGACGCCACTGGATGCGCGGACGTTGCTGATCGAAGTGCTGCCCTCGCGCGCCGACGCTGTCGCCGGTGCGCGCCTGTCCGAATCCTTGCGCGGGTTTGCGCATGAAGTGCGCGGGCCGCTTGCCGGCATGCGCGGCGCGGCGCAACTGCTGCAGCGCCGCGTGGATGCGCCGGAACTGGTCGAACTGGCAGAACTGATCGTGAGTGAGGTCGACCGGCTCGCGGGTCTCTCCGATCGACTACTGCATTCGGGAGCGAAGCCGCGCCTGGCGCGCGTCAACATCCACGAGGTCATCGAACGCGTCGCAGCCCTCGTGACAGCGGGTGCGCAAGCGCCGCGCGTCCGGCGCGACTACGATCCCAGCCTGCCGACGGTACTGGTCGATGCGGATCGGGTGCAGCAAGCGCTGCTGAATCTCGCGCGCAATGCGATTGAGGCCGATGCCCGTGAGCTGATGTTGCGCACTCGCGTCGAACACGCAGCGCGCATGGGTGATCATCCGATGCGGCTAGCGGTGCGCATCGATCTGGCCGATGACGGCCGCGGCGTGCCGGTCGAGCTTGCCGATACCTTGTTCGAGCCACTGGTCTCGGGGCGTGCAGATGGCAGCGGTCTGGGCCTCGCGCTCGCACGCGAAATTGCGCGCGAACACGGTGGCGAATTGAGTCACGCAAGCAGGCCCGGCGCGACTGTATTCAGCCTGTTGTTGCCGGTGACCGAATGAACGCTGATACCGCGAAAACGATCTGGATTGTCGACGACGATCGCGCCGTGCGCTTCGTGCTCGCGGCGGCCTTGCGTGAAGTCGGCTATTTGCCGCGCGAGTTCGGAGACGCGGAGAGTGCGCTCGCGGCGTTGGCGGAAGGCGCGCCGGATCTTCTGTTTACCGACGTGCGCATGTCAGGCATCAGCGGTCTCAAGTTGCTCGAACGCGTCGCTGCGCACGAGCCGCACTTTTCCGTGATCGTGATGAGTGCGTTCACCGACGTCGCCTCGACGGCCTCGGCGTACCGTCTCGGCGCGTTCGACTATCTGCCCAAGCCCTTTGATCTCGATGAAGCAGTCGCTGCTGCCCGTCGCGCACTTTCACAACCGCGCAGTGCGCCGTCGGCAGCATCAGCGCCGCAGCAGGCCGATGCCGAATTGATTGGCCACAGTGCCGGCATGCGCGAGCTGTTCCGCGCGCTCGGCCGCGTTGCGGCGAGCGGACTCGGCGCGCTGATCACCGGCGAAACCGGTACTGGCAAGGAACTCGTCGCGCGGGCGCTGCATCGCGAAAGCGCGCGCGCGTCGCAAGCGTTCATTGCCTTGAACACCGCCGCGATTCCGGCGGAGTTGCTGGAATCGGAATTGTTCGGCCACGAGGTCGGCGCATTCACCGGTGCCGCACGCCGCCATGCCGGTCGATTCGAGCAGGCGGCGGGTGGCACGCTGTTCCTCGACGAGATCGGCGACATGCCGCTTGCCCTGCAGACGCGCCTGCTGCGCGTGCTCGCGGCCGGCGAGTTCTATCGCGTCGGCGGGCGCGAGCTGATCCGGGCGAGTGCGCGCGTGATCGCGGCGACTCACCAGGATCTCGACGCCAAGATCGTGCGTGGCGAATTCCGCGCCGATCTCTTGCATCGTCTCGATGTCGTGCGCCTGCACGTACCGGCGCTGCGTGAACGGCGCGACGACGTGCCGGCGCTGGCCGAGCACTTCCTTGCGCACGCGGTTGCCGCGGCCGGCATTGCAGCGAAGCGTTTCTCGCCGGCGGCACTCGGCGCGTTGCGCGACTATGCCTGGCCGGGCAACGTGCGTCAGCTCGAAAATCTGTGCCGCCGCCTCGCCCTGCTTTCATCGGGGCGCGAAATCGGCGTCGCCGACCTGCCGCCGGGCGTGGTCGAGAGTGCGCCACCGCGGGACACGGCCGGCTGGAGCGGCGCCTTGCGCCTATGGGCGGACCAGTCGCTTGCCGCCGGCGCCGAAAATATCCACACCGAAGCCCAGGCCGAACTCGAACGTGTGCTGCTCGACGCAGCGCTCGCCGCGCACGGCGGGCATCGCCAGCATGCGGCGAAATCGTTGGGACTCAGCCGCAACACGATGACGCGCAAGCTGGGTAGTTCGCGTAGAAAGCGCGATTGAGAAGATCTCCCAGGCGGGACCCATTGCTACAATGCGCAGTCCCAATTTTCCGAAACCTTGCCGACCCCCATGCAACTTCTGCACGACGCCGCGATCAATGCCTGGCAGCAGTTCCAGTACGCTTCTCTGGTGTATTGCATCGCGCTCGTCATCGAATCCCTGATTCCCGCACAGGCGGGTCAGCCGCTTCGAAACGTGGCGTTCAACATGCTGTTTGCGATCGTCTTCCTTTTCATGGCCAACCTGCTGTCGCCGCTGCTGAATCCAGTAACCAGGCCGATCGTGCAGACACTGAGGGTCGGCATTCCGATTGCATTCTCCGGTTCGTTCTTCGGGCAGTTGCTGCAGATACTTGCCTTCTATTTCATCTTCGACTTCTTCTATTACTGGCTGCATCGATCGCAACACACGTTTTCGTGGTTGTGGGCGCAGCACAAGATTCATCATTCTGATGTCTCCTTGAACGTGACGACCGCCAACCGGCATCACTGGCTTGAAGTTCCCCTGCATGGTCTGGCGATATGGGTTCCGCTCGGCATCCTGTTCGAGCAAAAGCAAGCGACGCTCGGCTGGTTGTGGGGCGCATTCCTGCTCTGGGGCTATTTCATCCACATGAATGTGCGACTGCCTCTCGGGCCCCTCACGCCGGTTATTTGCGGGCCGCAGCTGCATCGTATTCATCATTCGATCGAGGACCGGCACCTGGACAAGAACTTCGCTGCCTCGTTTCCGATTTTCGACATCCTATTCGGTACGTACTGCGCGCCGCAGAAAAACGAGTACCCCGCTTCGGGACTGGTCGACGGCGAAGACCTCAACGGCGTCGCGCGCGCAAGCTGGGCGCCGTTCTCCTACTGGATCAAGAGCGCTGCTGCGCATGCCGGTTTGCGTAGCACCGCCGGCGCGATCGAGAAATAAGCATGGTCGCGCATGGTCGCGCCGAATCGTCCAGGGCCGATGAAGAGCGGGTTTCCGTATGAGCGAAGAACTGATGTTGCGCCCTGCAAGCACCGCTGATCTGGCGTTTCTCGTCGACGGCAATGCTGCGATGGCATTGGAAACCGAAGGCAAGACACTCGATCGCAAGGTGCTGAGGCAAGGTGTGCTGGGTGTGTTTGAGCGGCCCGAGCGTGGTTTTTACCTGATCGCCGAGCAGGAGTCGCGCCCGCTGGGTTGCCTGCTCGTTACCTACGAGTGGAGCGATTGGCGCAACGGCGATTGGTGGTGGCTGCAAAGCGTCTACGTGGTTCCCGAAGCGCGTCGGCGCGGCGTGTTCCGCGCGCTGCATGCAGCGGTCGCGCAACGTGCGCGCACTGACGGCGGCGTGGCCGGCCTTCGCCTTTATGTCGAGCGCGACAACGTACGCGCGCAGCACACTTACTTCAACCTCGGCATGCGCGAGACGGTGTATCGATTGCTTGAACAGCCGTATGCGCCCAGCGGCGAGGATGCTTGAGCGTGCGCGGATTTTCGTTTCGCGAACAGATTCGCGATCTCTGGATGCTGGGTCTGGCGCCCGCGTGTCTGGCGCGCTTGCCGTGGCCGCTGGCGTATGCCGGGTGCCGTTTCCTTGCCCGCTTCGCGCACATGTTTCGCGAGCCGACCGAAGCCGCCGCCGCAATTGCGCCAAACTATCTACCGATCGTCGATATCAAGGCGTTCAAGCGCGATGTACGCACAGTTTGGTTGCTTGATGCGGTCGATTTGTATCTGTCGCGTCGTCGCCGAACCGACTGGCTGCCGCGGCACGTGGAGGTCCGCGGGGCATGGCCGCGGTCAGGCGCGTTTGTCGCGTTGAGTTTCCATTACGGACATGGTTTGTGGGTCTCTCGTGATCTGCGCCGCAACGGGCGCGATAGTGTCCTCGTCTCGGCGCGTTTTGAGCGCAGCGCATTCAAGCGGCTGCCGGTGCGCTATCGCTACGGCGTAGCGCGCATGGGCGAAGTCGAGCGCATCAGCGGCGAGCCGAATGCCTATCGACCTGGAGTTCGCGACAAGCTGCTGGATGCGCTGCGACGCGGCGTAGCCGTGCTTGGCGTGTTCGACATGCCGCCGCGACTGGCGCCGCGCGGACAATGGCCGGTGCATTTCCTGGGCAAGCCGACCAGTCTGCCGGACGGAATGCTGGCGCTGGCCATTGATGCCGGCGTGCCGATCGTGCCGTGCTGGGTCGAGGTCGACCTGGTGCGTGGCCGGCGTATCTTGGTCATCGGCGAGGCAATCGCGCACGAGCCGGTTGCGCAGACGTTGGCGCAACTCGCCGATACGCTCAATCGACTTATCCGCGCACAGCCGGCAGCCTGGCTTTTCTGGAACGAATTGCCGACCTGGATCCATGATGCGCAGTCGCTGCACGATGCGCAGGCATCTTCAAACCCGGCCGAAGAGGACAGGGTTTCGGCAGCCGATCCGACAGCGAACAGCGAGTCGTGAGCAGTCGATCTTTCCGCGTCGGCATCATTGGCGGCGTCCGCATTCCGCTCTGCCACAACAATATGGTCTACGCCGAGGTCGCCAATTTCGCACGTGCTCGATCAGCCGCCGGAGGCTCCCACCGCTCGATCGGTCATGCTGCGAGGGCACGCCATCGCGCTGCCCTCACGATTGATCGAGATCGCCCGATTCGCGGGCGCCTCCGATGCACTTTTCAGTTGCGGCGTTGACCTTGCCAGCGGACGAAGTCAGCTGTGGATTGAAACCTTGCCGCCTGACTCCAGCGTTGACGCGATCATGCCGCGCTATGCCGAGCACCTCGACAACCTTCTGCGCGAGGTGCCCAAGTGCTGGATCATGCAGCACGAAGACGGGGGCAATCTTCGTGGCCAGTCAGATGCGCAGACTTGCGATTGAGTCCGACGCCGTCGTGAAGGACGGCAGATTCACTCGATCATGCGCCGCCCGTGCGATACAGCGTGTTGTGTGGTTCGCGCATTTCCTCGGCCGGTCGCGCCACCGTGTAGTAGTACATCGCGATCGACTGGCGATTCACGCCTTCCGGTGCGCTCCACGGAACAGGGTGCCCGTGAAACGTATCCGAGCGGGTGGCGAAAAGAACGGCGCGATTGAAAAGGGGCTCGATGCTGCGCTGGCGCGCCTGCGCCTGTGTGTCCCACAACTCCAGCTCGCCGCCCCATTCGCGGCGCCAGTCCGGCGTCAGGTAGACCAGCAGGTTCAGGCGTCGATGCGCTTGCAGCTTCGCGTGCCAGTTGAAATCCGCGTGAATGCCGAGCAGACCTTCACGCCGCGTGAGGTGCAGACCCCCGCCCGCGAGATGCGGATCGGCCAGCAGGTGATCGATGCCTGTCACGCGCTCCAACCATCGCACGAAGCCGCCGCAGTTGAGGTCGTGCACGGCGCGACGATGGGCTTCGGGGAAGCATTCTTCCCTGGAGCTGCCGAGTTTCACTTCCAGGCCAGGCGCAGCGTAATGATCCCACGCCAGCTCGCTCGGCCCCGGGAATTGCCGCGCGAGCTGCGAAGCGTATTCCGGACGCAGGAAATCGTCGATGACAAGATACGGATAGGGCTGCGCGTCGATGAATTGACTGGCCGGTCCACTCGTCAGGCGATCGAGTCTGTCAAGATCGAAAACGTAGGGCATACAATGGGCTATTGAAATCGACTGGCGGCATGATACCAGCCGCTGCCTGGGGCTTTGCAGGATACGGACGGACGCGTGAATTCGATCAAACGGGCAGGCATCATCGGCGGCGTACGCATTCCGTTCTGCCGCAACAACACGGCGTACGCCGAGGTCGGCAACTTCGGCATGGCGGTAAAGACACTCGGTGCCCTGGTCGAGCGTTATGGCCTGCATGGCGTTGAACTCGGTGAAGTCGCCTACGGCGCGGTAATCAAACACGCGTTCGACTGGAATCTCGCGCGCGAAGCGACGCTCTCGTCCGGGCTCGCGCCGACCACGCCGGGCATCACCACCGCGCGCGCCTGCGGCACTTCGCTCGACAACGCAATCATCATTGCCAACAAGATCGCGACGGGGCAGATCGACGCGGGTATCGCCGGCGGCACCGATACCACAAGCGATGTGCCCATTGTCTATTCCAAGCCTTTGCAGCAGCGCCTGCTCGCGATGAACCGCGCGCGCGCGCCACTGGACAAGATCAAGGCCGCGCTCCGGGGATTTTCGCTCGGGGAACTGAAACCCGCATTCCCCGGTGTCGCCGAGCCGCGCACCGGCAAGTCGATGGGGGACCACTGCGAATTGATGGCGCGCGAATGGAAGATTGCGCGCGAAGACCAGGACAAGTTCGCTCTCGCCAGCCACCAGAAGCTTGCCGCGGCGTACGCGCGCGGGTTTTTCAGCGATTTGATCGTGCCGTTCCGTGGCGTCGACCGCGACAATGTCCTGCGCGCTGACACCACGTTGGAAAAGCTTGCGACGCTCAAGCCTGCGTTCGACAAGACCTCGGGTCTGGGTACCCTGACCGCCGGCAATTCGAGTGCGTTGTCCGACGGTAGCGCGGCGGTTTTGTTGGCCAGCGATGAATGGGCGGCGGCGCGCGGGCTCAAAGTCCAGGCGTATTTGACCCACGCCCGCGTCGCGGCAGTCGATTTCGTGCGCGACGAAGGTCTGCTGATGGCCCCCACCATCGCGGTACCGCGCATGCTCGCCGAGGCCGGCATCTCATTGCAGGATTTCGATTTTTACGAAATCCACGAGGCCTTTGCGGCGCAGGTGTTGTGCACGCTGCGCGCCTGGGAGTCGGCCGACTACTGCAAGAACCGACTCGGTCTCGACCAGCCGCTGGGTTCGATCGATCCGGCCAAGTTGAACGTCAATGGATCGAGTCTCGCTACCGGCCATCCGTTCGCGGCAACCGGCGCGCGCGTGATCGCGACCCTGGCCAAGATGCTTGACGAGAAGGGTTCCGGCCGCGGCTTGATCTCGATCTGTACCGCCGGCGGCATGGGCGTGACGGCGATTCTCGAAAAGCCGTAGGATCGCGTGGTACGAGTCGTCGCTCCGCTCTTGGCGAGAGCGCTGCTGCGCAACTTGTCACCGACTTCCGGGTGGAGGGTGGATGGAAAACAGCAGCTACGCGCTGGTCTTGACAGGGACGGTGTTGCCGAGCCACACGCCGGAGGCGGTATGGCCGGTGCTCGCCGCGTATTTCCGCATGGACGTGGACAAGCTGAGCAAGCAATTGCTCGCGCGCGCGCCACTGACGATCAAGCAGGGCGATGACCTGGGCAAGTTGCAGACCTTGCTGGAAGGTGTGGCTGCGGCCGGCGCCGAGGCGGAAATCTGTGCGCCCGACGGTCGGCCCGGCATGTTCGTGATGCTCGACAACATGCCGCGCGGGCCAGTGCCGCGTGTGCTTGTCGATGAACGCGTCGAATACGGGCAGTGGGCGGCAAGCACGATGGTCGCCGAGGTCGGTTCGAGCGCCTGGAAACCCTACAGCGATTTCGTCAAGCCGGTTGTTGCCCCGGTTGCGCCGTCACCTGCGCCGGTGGCGGCGCCTGATCCCTTCACCGCGCGCGATGTGGCGACGCGCGTCTCCACGCCCTCGACCCACTTTTCGGTAGCCGGAGGCGCGACGGGTTCGATCGCGTTGCCCGCTGGCGCCGCCATTGGTGCCGGTTTCTGGCGGCGCTGCGCGGCCATGCTGCTGGACGGCGTCGTGATTGGCGTCATCAGCTGGGTTGTCAGTGCCCTCGGCATGACGATGCTGGCCTCCGGTGGTAGCACATCGGCGATCGTTGCGGGCTCCTTCGGCATGAGCTTGCTGATGGTCATCGTCGACTGGCTTTACTTCGCGTTGCAGGAGAGTTCTGCCGCGCAGGCGACGCTTGGCAAGCGGGCCATGGGCATCAAGGTGACCGACGACTACGGGCGACGCATTGGTTTTGGTCGCGCCTCGGGTCGCTTCTTCGGCAAGATCATTTCCGGCCTGATTCTCTACATCGGCTTCATGCTGGCGGGCTGGACGGCGCGCAAGCAGGCGCTGCACGACATGATCGCCGGTACCATGGTCGTCTTCAGAGGCGTGGAATCCGGGCAGCCGCTGCCGACCGATCGCCCGCCGATGCCGTGGTATGGATGGCTGGTCAATGGCCTGGTCGTCGGCGGGTTCCTCCTCACTGCGATCGTGTTCGTGTTCTACGCAGGCGTGCTGATCGACTTGGTGCGCAATGGCTTGCAGGGCGGCAGCTAGCGTGGACAGCACACCGCCGCAAACGAAAAGGCCGCCAAAAGGCGGCCTTTTTGCAGATGCTGCGTAGGTTTCAGCTGCGGAACGAGAACAAGGTCGGCTTCCAGCCGCCACCGGACTGGTAACTCTGGCCACGGCGCTTGCGCATGCGATCGATGAGCTCGATGCGGCGGGCTTCGGCCCATTCCACTCGATGCGTCTTCAGCGTCGACGGGTCCACGCCGTGCGCGGCCGCCTCATCCTTGCGATAGACAACGAAGTCCTCGTAGGCCTCGATCTCGTGCTGCAACTCGCGCACGCACAGTTCGATCATGATCGCGTCATCGAGGAAGCCAAGCACCGGCACATTGTCCGGGATGATGTCTTCGGGGTTGGCGAAGTACGTCAGGCAGGCCAGCACGCGCTGCTTGTCCTCGTCCGGCAAAGCGAAGCCTTCATCGTTGACCATTGCAATCATGCTGTCGAGCTTGCCGAGTCGCTCGGCGATGAAATGCGGAAGCTTGATCTGGTGGCCTTCGACGAGCAGCTTCGATGCCGCATCCGTGACTTCGCGTGGCGAAAGGTGCTTGGCTTCCTCCTGCGCGCGGTGCATGGCGTCGATGAAATGCTGGAGGTCGGCATCGCCGAGCTCGATGGTAATGGCCAGCGACATGAGAGGACTCCACAGGACTACGGCGGACGAGACTAGCTAGGCGAGGTAGGCGGCGTCAATCGGATCATTGGCCCTTGTCGCGCGTTGGTGACTCGCGCGCACGCCCTGGTGCCGCCATCGGCAACCTTCCAGCGATTGCAGAGCAGTCGGAAACCCGCATCAGAGGATGCCGACCAGACCGGCGCCAAACGCGGTCACGATACGCGTATAGATCATTTTCAGCGGCAGGTCGACTTCGGGGAAGTCGCCGACGTCGGTGTGGCAGTCGTAGAACCCTGGCGCGCCCGGAGGCGATTCAGTGCAGCCGGGTTTGAGCTCGAAGCTGGTCGCGTAGCGGAACGGCCACAGATCGAACAGCGGCAAGGCGGTGGAGAAATCCGCGATCGCATTGTTGATTTTCTGCAGGATTTTCGGCCGCTCGCGGCGCGCGATCGTCCAGGCGTTTTGCGCCTGCGTGTTGTGCAGCACGGCCGCGCGCAGGCGCGCGGTGACGGTACGGTCGTAGATGATGAAACCCGACTCGGTGTTGTAATCGTCCGAGCGCGGATCGAAATTGTGCGAGCCGATCACGCTGACGCGGTCGTCGATCCCGATCGACTTGGCGTGCAGACCCAAGCGCACACCGCTGCGCTGCAACGGGGTCTGCCCGTATCGGCGGTAACGTCCTCCACTGCCGGCGCCGGCCAGCGCGTCATAGTTTTGCACGAATTCCGCCGCATCGGCTGGGAAAGGCTTGAACTCGTGGATCTGGAAACCGAAGCGCTTGAGGTAACGCTTCTTGTACTTGTACGAAAGCGCATACACGTAAAACGCGTCGGTCGCCGCGAGCGAGTTGGTAGAGACCACGATCGGCATGCGCGGCTGTTTGCGGTGCAGGTTGAGGAAAATATCGCGCGCACGTGGGCTCAGCACGAGATAGGGGGTCTCGAAGACGATCCCTTCGCGCGCGCTGGCGAGCAGCTCGCTGATGCGGCGGGTGAGTTCCTGGGAGGCTGGATCATTGGGTCGCGCCGCCTTGTCCGGCGCATCGGAGAAGTAGTCGACGCGCGCGACGCGCAAGGCATCCGCGCTGAAGTGGTCGCGTATGTAACCCGCGTCGTCGGCGCGTGCGCGCAGCGATTGAATGCGCGGCCAGTCCACATTGGCGGGCGCTTCGAGCGCCGTCGTGGCGTCGCCATCCTCGACGATGCGCCGGTTGACGTCGTTGAGCCGGGTCAATGGAACGCTGCGCGGATTCGCCCAGAACCTGTCAAACGAAACTTGCATCTCGGCGCCAGTCGCGGGTCCCAGCACCAGTGCATCGCGATCGCGATAGTCGAATTCCTGGTCCCAGTCAAAGTAGCGATTTTCATAATTGCGCCCGCCCGCGATGCCGATTTCGCCATCGACGAGCAACAGCTTGTTGTGCATGCGAGAATTGAATTTGGAGAAGCAGCACAGGAGTCCAGCCGCGAATTCGAGCGGTTGTGTGACGGCTTCATCGAACGTCGGGTTGTACAGCTTGAAATCCAGGTTCGCGTGCGCGCGAGCGATACGGGCGAGCCATTCGACATCGTCGAGTGCGAACAACTGGTCAGATAGCACGCGTACGTGCACGCCACGCCGTGCAGCGGCGATCAGTTCGTCGAGCACCAGCCAGCCAGCATCGTCCTCGGCCCAGATGAAGGTCTGGACGTCGATGCTTTTCCTGGCCGTGCGAATCAGGTGGATGCGCAGCAGCAGTGCATCCTCGCCGCGTTCGAGCAAGTTGACGTAGTGGACCGGCGCCTGCGGCGTGCTTGCCGCGCGCGCCGCATCCGCGAGCGTCTGATAGGGCGATTCGATGGCGCAGTGGTCAGCGCGATTGCAATTGACATCTACGGGCCGTGATTTGGCCACCAACGTGTTGGCCTGGCGTGCAAGCGAGCGATTCACGCCGCACGCCGACAGCGACAGCAGCAGGGCGCCGAACGCCGTGTACAGGAGGCTGCGGGCGGCATGCCGGCGCGTGCCAGACCAGGTCATGATCTTGTCGCCGCGATCATCGCGCCGGTGCAGTGGTCGCGTACACGCTGAGTCGCAGTTCGACGCGATCGCCGAGCGTGCCGTGACGCGAATGCATGCCGAATAGCGAGCGCCGAATGGCGCCTTCAACCTCGATCGGACAATCGTAAGCGGGCCGATCGCATTGCGACGCCAGCAGCTCGAAGCGAACGGGTTGCCGAATGCCGCGCAGCGTCAGGATACCGGCCAGTTCGCCGCCCTCACGCAGGCGTGCCTGCGGAATCGGCTCGGAGCTGAAATCGATCTGCGGATACTGCGGAGCATCGAAAAATTCCGACGATTTGGCCCATTCCTCGCTGCTGTTGCTGTCCATGCTGATTGCGTTAACGTCGATATGTGCGTCGACGCTGATCTGATTGCGAAAATGATCGACCAGCACGCTGCCGCTCACCTTGCCGAAGCGGCCGCCGACCCGAAGCAGCCAGATGAGTCGGACGCGGAAATCCACTTGCGAGCGCACCTGATCCAGTTGGACCACGTCGACGCGGTTGCTGTCGACCGGCGCTGCCCGCACCTGTTGAGGTATCGCGGTGAACCCGGCCAACGCCACCAACGCGGTTGCGATGACCAGCCGGTGCGCGAACGATCGCTCCACCGTTGCGCTACTACGGCCACCAGAAATAGCGGGCTTCGGCACTGCCAGGCTCGATACCGTCGCCCTCGGGCAGGCTGAGCCAGGCGACGCTCGCCGGTGGCATGCCGCGGCCGGAATCCGATGCGCCTTCGGTCAGCAACGCAACCAGGTTTTCCAGCCCCGGGTTGTGTCCCACCAGCATCACTGAACCGACATCGGTGTGGTCGTCGAGTACGCGCAGCAAGGTCGCCGGCGTTGCCTCGTAAATGCGTGCCTCGCTGCGCAGATCGGTATAACCGAGGGCAACCAGCACGCGTTCGCAGGTCTCGCGCGCGCGCGCAGCGGGCGAATACAGAACGCGATCGGGCGCTGCGCCGTGCTGCTTGAGCCAGGCGCCAGCGGCATCCGCTTCGGCCTCACCGCGCAGGCTGAGGACGCGCGCCATGTCGTCCTGTCCGGGTGTTGCCGAATCAGCATGGGCGTGGCGCAGCAGGATGATCTCGCGGGTGGCCATAGCAGGGACTCCTTTGCTTCGATGCGTGATCATGCCCGATTCAGCGTGGTGAAGGTCAAGGAAACTGTCGCGTGAGCGGCCTTGGCGCGTCAAGCCAGCAACCCGAATCCAGCGCTGTCGCCTGGCAACAGGGCCGGCCGAGGCACAATGACCTGTTGGCCGGCGCTCGGGCATGTGCTTGGCCGGCTCAAACGGTTCTGGCGTCGCTCCCGCTTTCTGGTGCGACGCCCGTCTCCGGCTTACCCGTTCGGGGTTGTCGCGGCGTCCGCGCTCGGCATGCGGCGATGATGCTTGAAGCCGCCTCGCCGCGCGCCAAGCTGATCGATGGTCAGTGTGTCGGCACCGTCGCCAAGACGCTCGAAACGAGCCATGACCTTGGCTTCGAAATCGATCTTACTGACTGTGCTGCTGCCATTGCCATTGCGCTTTACGAAGCCTTCGGCGCGTTTTTGCGCGCGCGCGGCAGTCGCTGCCGAATGGGCGACTTCGGTTGCGTCGACGTGGCCATCGTGGTTGCTGTCCAGCTTGTCGAAGCGGCCGTCGACCCAGGCCTGGTATTCGGCGCGGCTGACCACGCCATCGTGGTTGGTGTCGACCTGGTCGAAAAAGCGCTGGCGGAACTCGGCGTGCTTGCCAACGCGCGTGGTGGTAGCGTCGGTGGGCGGGTCGGCGGCGAAGGCGCTGCCGGCCGCGACCAGGGCGCACACGCCGCACAAGAGCGGGGTAAACAAGGTGGAATTGGTCTTGCGCATGATGGAGTGCTCATTGAGCGGCCACGGCGGCCGCACTCCTATCAAACGCAAGCGAATGCAGTTTGTTTACGCGCGTCCTGCAAAGGACGTGCAAAGGCATGTCAAGGAATCACGGATTGGATCGTTCATGCTGATCGCAGAAGCAGCTTCAGCCGCGATGCGTAGAGCCCTCCCTTCAAGGGGAGGGTTGGGTGGGGAGGGTGTCAGACCGGATTGCAGCATCGCAGCCGAACATGCTCCTGCGAAATGCTGGCAAATACGGCCTAGGAATGCTTCTTCAGCCAGCGTAGCAGCTTGGTCCAGTCGTCCTGATGCGCGCGCACGAGCTCGGAGTGGTAGTCGAAGATGCTCTTGCCGAGCGCGTTCGCGAGCACATACCCCTGCGTGTCGCGCAACTCGCCAATCAGCGGAAACGGGAACTGCTGCATTTCCTCGACCGCGAGTTGGGAGGCATTCGTCCACGGTTTGAGCCGGTTCGCGATGACACCGACCGCGACCTTGCCGCGCTTGATCTTCGGCAACTCCGCCAGCTCGGCGAGGAAAGGTTCGGTCGCCTCAAGGTCGATCGCCGACGGCAGCACCGGCACCACGATCACGTTGATGTGATCGAGATAGTCGGCGACGTCGCTGGCGCGGATACCCGCAGCAGAGTCGATGATGACGCGCTGCGCGTCGGCTGGAACGAGCTTTTCCCAATCGCGCCGGAGACCAGGCACACCGAGCACGGCGTTCACGTGCAGCGCGCGCTTCTCGCACCAGCGCAGGGACGAGCCCTGACGGTCGGCATCGACGAGGACGGTGTTCTTGCCATCGACTGCGAAGTGCGCGGCCAGATTGGTCGCAATTGTGCTTTTGCCTGCACCACCCTTGGAACTTGCAACCAAGACCTTCAGCATGAAGCCTCCGTCGGTACGCAAAGTGATTGCAGGTTACACGTGTGCTCGCGCAAGGGCAAAACGTCTGATTCGCCCGCGGCTTCCGTTGGCCGACGGGCGGTGCCAGCTGATGTCGTGAGCGCGCATCTGCTTGGGGGCCGAGTTCCATTTCTTTGATTTGCGGGAACGCGACTGGATCGTGCCATCGGTCGGCGACCGCTTCACGCTGACTGCAAGTGGCGCGCACATTCCGTCAGACTATGGCGCAACCGTGATTGCAGCATTGGGTGATCGTGTCGCCATTCGAGGAAATCAGTACCTTTGACGCCGCTTGGCCCAAGCACGTGGCCGCTTTGGAGGTTGCCGCACACGCGTACCACCTCGGCAGCATTCCCCGAGGCTTCTACGTCGACGAGTCCTCGATAGGTTACAACGCCTGGCGGATCGCCAGTACCGGGCGCGATGAACATGGTGTCGCGTGGCCGCTTTATTTCGAGGCATTCGGTGAATACAAGAACCCTGTCTACATTTATGTCCTGGCAGGCATTTATTGGATCTTCGGGATTTCGGAATCGGCGACCCGCGCAGCGAGCTGTGTGGCCTGGATCGTGGGCAGCATTTTTCTGTATGCCCTTTGCACACGGCTGACGAGTGATCGCTGGCTCCGGTTGTATGCGATCGTGTGCGTCGGATTCACGCCTTGGCTTTTCTCTCTCTCTCTCTCTCTCTCTCGTCGCGTTCGAGTTGATTTGGCTGTATCCGCTGCTGGCTATGTATCTGTGGGCGGCCTGCGAGGCTTATACGAAAAGATCAGGGCAATACGCTCTTCTGGCGGGAATCGCGATCGCGCTGTCGGCCTATGCGTACTCGACATTTCGCCTTCTCGCTCCTCTTCATGTGCTCGCATTGCTGCTGGCCTACCCGCGGCCGGACTTCATACGACAGCATGCCCTGCTGATGCTCGGATTCCGCCGTAACGCTGTTGCCGCTGGCGACGTATGCGTACGCCCACTCGGATGCGCTTACCGACCGTTTCGCACAGCTCACCTACATGAACGAGCCGGGATGGTCGGCGCTGGACAAGGGGTGGACATTCGCCAGCCGTTACGCCGAGTACTTCGGGGCGGACTTTCTCGCATGGCACGGCGATACGAACCGGCGCCACCACACGGGCTTCGGCGAGGAATTGCTGCTGGTGACCATCGCACTGATGTTGGTGGGCTTCGTCGCAGCAGTCGGACGCGCGCAAAGTGGATTCGTTCGCTTGCTGGTTTTTGGCGTCCTGCTTGCGCCGATTTCAGCGGCGCTCACGCGCGACCATGCACACAGCCTGCGGTCGTTCTCGATGGTGGTCTTCGCGATTCCGTTGTCGGTCGCAGCAGCAGCGTGGCTGCGTTCGCGCTCGCGCTCCTTGCTGGCAGTTGGTCTGGCGGCTTGCGCGGCCCTGCAGGCCGGCTTGTACGTCCAGAACTACTTCGGGAGTTACCCGGCAATGTCGATCGCCGCGTTCGAGAACTACGGATTCAAGCAAGCGCTTCGTTATGCAATGGGGAACGCGCGCGGTCGTGTAATCGTCGACGAGGAGCAGGGCGTACCCTACATCAGCATGCTCTTTTTCCGCTCGCTGCTCGAACACGAAGGCGAAACCGCTTCGCCGCAGACGACGGTTTTCGTCGACACGGCGAGCGCACTGCAGGAGGGCGATCTGTTCATCCAGTTCGACCCCACCTTCGAATGCGCCTTGTGCAGGCAGGGGTTACCGCCGGCGAGCCTGCATTTTGTCAGAGGGCCAGCGAAGGACACAGCAAACGTTGGTCAATGATCCAACGCCATGTCGACAGCCGATCCAGGTCCGATCGATGTGCGCCTCTACGCCGACCGTCAACGTCGTGGTGGCGCTCCGTCGCTACAAAGTGAAGGCCTCCGTGATCATTGCTCGCCGAGCGTTTCGCGCATGAACTCGGGCATTGCCAAAGCGGCCTTGTGCATGTCGACGTTGTAATAGCGCGTGTCGAATTGCTTGGTCGCGGCACCGCGCTCGCGGAAACCGCTGAGATCGGCACCCTTGCGCGCCATCGTGCAGCTCCACCAGCCGGTCGGGTACAGCGGTTGCGGGAAGGTGAGCGTCTTGACCGAGTTGAAATCGGCGAAGCGCATCGCAGAACGCATCGCCTTGATGAGATCCAGGTGTACGAGCGGCGATTCGCTCTGCTGCACGAGGATGCCGGTCGACTTGAGGGCCTTGTGGCAGGTCGCGTAGAACGCGGCGCCAAAAAGACCTTCGGCCGGACCGACCGGGTCCGTAGAGTCGACGATGATCACGTCGATTGACTCGGGTTCGCACTCGGCCATGTACTTGATGCCGTCGATAAATAGCAACTCGGCGCGCGGGTCCTTGTTCGACTCGCACAATTCAGGGAAGTACTGCTCGGCGAGGCGAGTCACGCGTTCATCGATCTCCACCTGCACGACGTGCTCGACTTCCTCGTGCTTGAGCACCTCACGCAGGGTGCCGCAATCGCCACCACCGATGATGACGACGCGTTTGGCGCGAGCATGCGTGAACAATGCCGGATGCGACATCATCTCGTGATAGAGGAAGTTGTCACGCGTTGACACCATCGTGCAGCCGTCGATGATCATGAGCTTGCCCCAGTCGGTCGTGTCGTAAATCTCGATCGACTGGTACGGCGTCTGTTCGGCGTGCAGCTTTTCCTTGATGCGCAGGCCAAACGACGAGCCGGAACGGGCGTGCTGCTCGGTGAACCAGCGCGGCTCGGTTGTGGACGGGTCGGTGGCGGACTGCTCGGGCGCGGACATTGGTGCTTCCTGCGATTCGTTGTGGGCTGAATGGATGGTGCGGCGCGATTGTAGCCGGTCCATGCGGCACCGACATACGCGAAACGCAACACCTCGTTACACTAGGGGGCTTGGATGGCAAACACGGAGCATCGAGGTGACCGAGCAACGCTGGACCGCCGATGAGGCGCGCCACACCTGGGCCGTTCCACATTGGAGCGAGGGCTATTTCGACGTGGTCGGTGCCGATCTGGTGGCGCGTCCGCGTGGAGCCGGAGGGCCGACCCTGTCGCTACCGGCGATCGTCGAAGCCGCGCGCGCGCAGGGTTCGCGCCTACCCTTGCTGGTGCGCTTCGCCGACATCCTGACCGATCGTCGCGCGCGCCTGCAGCGCGCCTTCGCGAAGGCGATGACCGAGTGGGACTACGCCGGTGGCTACACGCTGATCTATCCGATCAAGGTGAACCAGCAGAACCAGGTGGCGGGCGAGCTCGCCGCGTCTGCGGCACCCGGATTCGGTCTCGAAGCGGGTTCTAAGCCGGAACTGATGGCGGTGCTTGCGTTGGCGCGGCCGGGTAGCACAGTGATCTGCAATGGCTACAAGGATCGCGAATACATCCGGCTGGCGCTGATCGGGCGCAGGCTTGGACTCGACATCTTCATCGTGATCGAGAAACCGTCCGAGCTGCGCTACGTGATCGAGGAAGCCGCCGCACTCGGTGTCGAGCCGCTGCTCGGTGTGCGCATGCGCCTGAAGAGTCTGGGCGCCGGCAAGTGGCAGAACTCCGGCGGCGACAAGGCGAAGTTCGGCTTGACGCCGCGCCAGCTGCTCACCTTGCTCGACGAACTCAAGGCCGCGAATCTCTCGCACACGTTGAAGCTGCTGCATTTCCACATGGGCTCGCAGATGTCGAACGTGCGCGACATCGCGAACGGCATGCGCGAAGCGGTGCGCTATTTCGTCGA
>JBDSXV010000073.1:0-2953 GCA_039926025.1 Dokdonella sp. | reverse complement strand
GATGCTCTTCAAGCACCGGCGCTGTGATGCCCTTGCTTCGTTTCGCAGGGTCAGGAAGCATCGCGGCTGAAGCCGCTCCCACAGAGACGACCGCGGCGGCAGCCGCGGCCAAGTTCCTTGGGAAAATCAGCGAGTCAGTGCAAGTCGCCCGACCTTGCGCAAACCCGGACTGAATTCGAGATCCGCGGGCAGGATCGTCTTGGGATTCGGCGTGTACTCGCCGCTGCCGGATCGCGGCATGAGATCCACCCCGAGGCGCTCGCGCGCCTGGGCGAGCAGGTCCGCAACATCGCGATCGTCCGCGGCGACATTCAACGCCATCGGCGCGGTGTTCTGGCGCGAGCGGTTGTAGTCGTCGATGCATTCGGCGATCAGTGCCTGCAAATCAATCTTTGGCAGCTTCACCGAGCCGGCTGAACGTTGCGTATCGATCGGCAGGCGCAGGGCATGCGCCGGTTTCGTCGCGGCTTCGTCGTAAGCGCGATAGACCAGCTCGCTGCACACCACCTGGTTCGGATCGTTATTGATCACCAGATCGAACGCCATGCGCAAAGCCTGGCGCAATTGCGGGTCGCCCGGCATCTTGTTGCGCACGGCACAGACGATACCGAGCGTGAGCAGCGAGGTCATTGGATATGGTCGACCCAGATACACTTCCGCCGCCGCAAGCACGGCAGCGAATCCTGCTGCGTCCGTGGCGATCGGCTTCAGCGGGCGGAACACGTCGATGAAGTTGAAGTTCGCGAGCATGTGCGTTCGATCGACAAGGCCCGCGTGGCGGACGCCCGCCGCAGCGGCTTCGATCAATTGCTTGCCTGCGATCACCATCGCCGCGTGGCTGTATGCGCTGTCGCCGGACCAGGCGATCAGCTTCGACAGTTCACCAGCGCCCATGTGCAGCAAGACGTCACCTGGCAGGAGATCAGCAGGTTGCAATGGTGTGCTCATGGGAATCCTCTTGTGGGTGGGTCAGGTGGTGCTTGCAGCGGCAATCGCGTCGCAGGAGCCGACGCGATTGCGGCCTTCAGCCTTGGCGCGGTAAAGCGAAGCATCCGCGCGTTCGATCAAGGCTTCGTGCGACGTGTCGCCGACGAGCATGTCGGCGACGCCGATGCTTGCTGTGAGGCGCAGCGTCTGTTCTTCGAAAGCAACCTGCAGCTGTTCGACGCGCGTGCGCAGGCGTTCGCCGATCGTTCGTGCCGCTTCGCGACCGACGCCCGGCAGGATCACGATGAATTCCTCGCCGCCATAGCGTCCGGCGTATTCGCCATCCTGCGATCCCGACTCAATGGCCGACGCGACGGCCTTGAGGCAAACGTCGCCGGCGAGATGGCCATGGTGATCGTTGATTGCCTTGAAGTGATCGAGGTCGAGGAACAGCAGGGAAAGCGGATGCGTCCGCGTCCGCGCCTCGACGAATTCGTCGACCAGCCGATGCACAAGTGCGCGACGGTTCAACAGGCCTGTGAGGCCGTCGTGGTCCGCCAGCCCCTTGGCGACGTCGCGCTCGCGACGCGCGTGCAAGGTCGCATCCGCGAGGCCGAGCACGACGACGACGCTGGCGAATGCCATCGTGAAGGGAAAGCCGTATTCGAGCCATGCCGGTTGCGGCAAGCCAGCAAGCAGCTGGATAGCGCGAAATGCCGTGAACGCGACCTGCGGCATCCATGCGACGAGGAAGAATACTGACGATCGGCTGCCGCGAAAGGCAGCATGCGCGACGGCAACAAACGCAACCATGGCGGTGGACACAACCAGCACGTTGCCCAGCGTCGCGCCGATGAGGTCTTTGGACGACATCGGTAGCGGCAGCGTGAGCAGCAAAAGCACGACGACATACGGCCATCGTGTCGCAGCGAGTACGGAGCCCATGCGCGGTGTCACGCGCCGAAGATCGCAGAACTCGAGGATGAAGCTGATCGAAAGCGCGCTACTGGACAACGCGAATAGCCACACAGCCTTCTGATCGAGGTGGCCGAGCCAGCTGCCCATCGGCAGATCGTAGAACTCGCCGCTGATCAGCAGCCCGTAGGCCAGCTGCAACGTGGTGTACGCGACGAAGTAGCCGAACACACGGTCGCGCAGTGCAAGCCACAGGGACAGGCCAACCAGGATCATCGCCAACTCCACGCCAGCGAACAGCGTTGTCAGACGAACATGGTGCAGGTCCGCTGCATGGTAGGTTGCCAAGTCCGTAACCAGGATGCGTGGACGCTTTGCCGTCAATGTCGCATCGAGTATCAGGTACAGCGTTTGATCGGCTCGCAGATGGGCGGGCAGCTGGAATGCAATCGCGTGGCGCGAAAAACGCGATGCCGGATCGTGCATCGACATCCAGCGCGGCTGCTCGCGGTAGTTGGGTGGGGCATACAGGCGCGCGTGCGTGAATCCTGCATCGGCAACGCTGAGCACGGGCGGCTCGTTCGATGACCAGTCCGCATCGAGATTCAGGCGGACCCAGCGTGCGTTTTTCGTCGATGTCTGCAAGGTGTTGCCGGCGATCGGCGCGAAGGTCGCGTCCATCGCGCCGCGCACGATGGACGCCGCATCGGAGTTCGTGTCCTCGGGAAGCTCGCCAATCGTCCATCCCGGCAACGCAGGGGCGGGCAAGTCCGCCTGGGCGATCAGCGAAAACAAGCCCGCAAACAGGCATGCCACCACGATCGACGCAAACGGTCGGTACACGACGGATCTCCCCTGTGGCCCACGCCCGAACGATGGTGCGGGATTCGCCATGCTAACCGTTTGGCGCAATCTGGCAAATGTGCATTTTGCCGAAAGTTCGAGTGACGTCGCCGGCAGCGACTTGAGGTGCAGGAGCAGCGGCAATCGCGATGCTCTTGTCTTTCTTGCAAGGGGCGGCGCAAGGCATCGCGGCTGAAGCCGCTCCCACGACGGTTCTCACGCATCAGCGGTCGAGCTCACAATGGCTTGCCCTGTGGGAGCGGCTTCA
>JBDSXV010000072.1:0-11583 GCA_039926025.1 Dokdonella sp. | reverse complement strand
CGATCCAGCGCAAGGACGTCGGCCTCGTGCTCAAGGTCAAGCCGCAGATCAATGTCGGCGATTCGGTGAGGATGGATATCCATCAGGAAGTTTCGTCGCTCGCGCCAACCGTGACCGGCGCGGTCGACCTCATTACCAACAAGCGCGAGCTGACCACGAGCGTTTTGGTCAAGGACGATTCGCTGCTGGTGCTCGGTGGCCTCATTGACAACCAGGCCAAGGACAACGTGCAAAAGGTGCCGGGGCTTGGCGATATCCCACTGCTCGGCAACCTGTTCCGCTATCGCACCAACGATCGCAAGAAGAGTGACCTCATGGTGTTTCTGCACCCGCGCATCCTGCGCGATGCGGCGACCGAGGCGGCGGTGTCGAGCGAGAAATACAATTTCATGCGTACCGAGCAGCTGCAGTTGCGCCAGGAGGACTGGCCGATCACGCCGCGTGCGCTGCGACCGGTCCTGCCCGAGGTGCACGATTTCCTCGCCAGCCCGACGCTGGATGGCCAGCCTGACATGGTGAAGCCGCCTGCACCGCCGGAGCCGCGTCGGTGAGCGAAGCGGCAGCCGCTGCGAAGCCGGAAACGCGTCCGCCACGTCCGAGCTTCGGCTTTGCGCGCCGGCATGGCGTCGCGTTGACCGGCTGGCGTGATGGTACCGCCGAGATCACCTGCCGATCCGGTGTGCGCGCCGACGTGCTCGCGGAATTGCGCCGTCATCTTGGCGCACCTCTGCACTTCTCCACGCTAGCGGCGAGCGAGTTCGAGCGCCTGCTGCGCGACCTGTACGAGCAGGGTGACGATGCACGCACGATGGTGTCCGACCTCGATGAGCGCATGGATCTGAAGGCCGTCGCCGATGATCTGCCCGAGCCGGAAGACCTGCTCGAGAGCAACGACGATGCGCCGATCATCCGCCTGATCAATGCGTTGCTGACCGAAGCGGTCAAGGAAGGCGCCTCGGACATTCACATCGAGCCGTACGAAAACCGCCTCGTCGTGCGTTTCCGCATCGATGGCGTGCTGCGCGAAGTGCTGGCGCCGCAGAAGGCGATCGCGAGTGCGGTCGTGAGCCGCATCAAGGTGATGGCCAAGCTCGATATCGCCGAGCGCCGCCTGCCGCAGGACGGACGCATCGGTCTGCGCATCGCCGGTCGCCCGGTCGACGTGCGCGTGTCGACGATCCCGGCCGGTCGTGGTGAACGCGTCGTGCTTCGTTTGCTCGACAAGCAAGCGGGCAAGCTCGATCTGATCCATCTCGGCATCGATGACGCGACGCGCACGCGCCTGGAAGATCTGGTCTCGCGGCCGCATGGAATTCTCCTCGTTACCGGTCCGACCGGCTCGGGCAAGACGACAACGTTGTACGGAGCACTACTCAAGCTCAACGACAGCTCGCGCAACATCATGACGGTCGAGGACCCGATCGAGTAGTACCTCGACGGTGTCGGCCAGACCCAGGTCAACACACGCGTCGACATGACGTTCGCGCGCGGACTGCGCGCGATCCTGCGCCAGGATCCGGATGTCGTCATGGTCGGCGAAATACGCGATCTCGAAACTGCTGAAGTCGCGGTGCAGGCGTCGCTGACCGGACACCTGGTGTTGTCGACCCTGCATACGAATTCCGCCGCGGGTGCCGTCGCGCGTTTGCGCGACATGGGCGTCGAGCCGTTCCTGCTCGCATCGAGTCTTGTTGGCGTACTCGCGCAACGTCTTGTGCGCGTACTCGATCCGGCGACGCGCGAAGCGTACGCAGCAACGGCGTCTGAACTTGCCGCGTTCGGCATGCCGGCCGATACGCAGGTCACGCTGTACCGGCCGCGTGCCGATGTCGCGAGCACGGGCGCGGGGCGCCATGCCGGCTACAAGGGCCGCACCGGCATCTATGAACTGATCACACTTGACGAAACACTGCGGCGCCTGGTCCACGAAGGCGCGTCCGAAGCGGACTTCGAACGCCAGGCGCGCACGCGTTCTGCATCCATCCTCGAAGACGGCTGGCGCAAATGCGTCGCCGGCATCACCTCGACCGAGGAAGTGCTGCGCGTCACGCGCGAGGAGTGATTTCGCAACCCCAGCCAACGGGGTAGGCCTTCAATCTGAACGAAACCCTCTTCGCAAAACTCTTTTCCGCCGTTTTGCATCTGGATCGTCGATCTCTGCGTACCTCCCTGGCAAACACGCGCCGCGCACCCTTGCAGCGGCGCGAATATCTGGGAGGTTGCTTATGCGAGTTCCAAAATTGAGTCTACTGGCTGCCGCAATGGCGGTGATTTGCGCTGCGCCTTCGGCGTTCGCGTCGAGCCATCGGGAGGCGCCGTTTGTTGCGGGCCATCCGAAGGTCGATGGCACCGACTTCTACATGTTCCGCAGCTACGAAGCGGGTCGCGATGGGTACGTCACAATCGTTGCCAACTACGAGCCGCTGCAGGATTCGTATGGCGGCCCGAATTATTTCGCGCTCGACCCGAACGCGTTGTACGAGATCGAGATCGACAACAACGGCGACGGCAAGGAAGACATCACCTTCCAGTTTCGTTTCACCAACACCTACAAGAATGCAGCCTTGATGATTGGCGGCAAGAGTGTGCCGGTACCGCTGGAACTCGTTGGACCCATCGGCAGCACGCCCGATGCGGGCGACGCAAGCAAGAATCTGGTCGAAAGCTACGAAGTCAAAGTAGTACGCGGTGATCGTCGTACAGGTACCGCGCAGACCGCCACCAACCTGACCGCCGGCGGCAGCAGTTTCCGCAAGCCGCTCGACAACATCGGCAACAAGTCGATCCCCGATTATGCCGCGTACTCGACGAGTCACATCGCGAGCATCGGCATCCCCGGTTGCGAAGCGGGCAAGGTGTTCGTTGGCCAGCGCGCCGACCCGTTCGCCGTCAACCTCGGCGAAATCTTCGACCTGGTCAATCTCAATCCCGTCGGTGCGCCGAATGCGGCGCCGAACACGCTGGCGGACAAGGCGGTCACGGCGATCGAACTCGAAGTGCCGGTCGCGTGCCTCGCTGCAGGTGGCAGTCCGATCATTGGTGGCTGGACGACCGCGAGCCTGCGCCAGGCGACCGTGCTCAATGCCGCGCCCAAGGGCGTCGTCGCCGGCGCCAGCGCCACCAAGGGACCGGATGTCGTTGGTGGTGCATGGACGCAGGTTTCGCGTCTGGGTGCGCCGCTCGTCAACGAAGTCGTCATCGGCTTGCCAGACAAGGACCGCTTCAATGCGAGCCAGCCAAAAGACGATGCACAGTTTGCCGACTACGTGACCAATCCGACGTTGCCGGCGTTGTTGCAGGTGTTGTTCGGCGTGCAGGCGCCGCAGGTGTTTCCGCGCACCGATCTCGTCGCTGCGTTTCTCACCGGTGTCGATGGCTTGAACAAGCCGACCGGTGTCGTGCCGTCGGAGATGTTGCGTCTCAACACATCGATCGCTGCAAAGCCCGCCGCGCAGCAGAACAATCTCGGCGTGTTGGGTGGAGACACGTCGGGTTTCCCGAATGGGCGTCGTCCTGGCGATGATGTCGTCGACATTGAACTGCGAGTTGCAATGGGCGTGCTTTTGCCGGAAGCCCAGGCGCCCGCGGGCCAGTTGCCGTTGACCGATGGTGCAACGCTCAAGGCGACTGATTTTCCGGCGGCGTTCCCGTATCTGAAAACGCCTCTGCCCGGATCGCCCAATAGCGCCAACGGCGTGGCTGCAAGGTAAGCCGCCATGAAAAAAAGACAGATTTTCCTCACTCTTGGTGCGTCATTGCTGATAGCGGCTCTGTCCGGCTGTGGCGGCGGTTCGTCCAACAGCAATACCGGCGGCGGTACCACACAGCCGCCGCAACCGCCGCAACCGACCAGCTTCACCAGCTTCGTGCATACGCAGGTGGCGCAGACATCCGATACCAGTCAGCCCGCGGACGTGAACGCAGTGACGTTCTCGTTCCCTGATAACAACAACGCGGCGGCCTTCAACGATGTCGTTGGCACGCCATAGCAGGGCGTCGAACGGCGCAGCGTTGCTAGCCGGGGTCATCGCGACAGCGATGGCCCTGACCACAGGGCACGCTGCGCCGTATCGACCTCTATCCGACGAGGTCGTGCTCGAACGCTTGCCGCCCGCGCTGCTGGCCTTGCGCCAGTTGCGCGGAACGGCAACGCCCTCGATCGAGCCTGCGAACCTGGATGCGGCGCTCGCCTCTGCGCGGCACTATGTCGAGCTGGGCCAGACCTATTCCGACCCGCGCGCGTACGGCTACGCGCAGGCTGCTCTCGGGCACTGGTGGACGAGCGATGACGGCGCGACGCCGCAATTGCTGGTGATGCGCGCGCGCATCCTGCAGTTTGGTCACCGATTTCCGCAGGCGCTGGCGCAGCTTGAAGTGGCGCTCAAGGCCGATCAATTCCAGCCGGATGCGTGGTTGCTGTTTGCCAGCATCGAGGAAGTCGAAGGCAATCTGCCTGCAGCCCGTGCCGGTTGCATGAAAGTGTTGCCGATGGCCGATCCGTTGATCGGCGCGACCTGCGTCGCCGGCATCGGTGCATTGTCAGGCCGCGCGGATGCGGCCGAACAACTCCTGGCGCAGGCGCTCGCGCGACCGACCGCGGCGGGAAAGGCGGTCCAGACATGGTCATGGACCACGCTTGCGGAAATTCGCGCGCGCCGCAACGATATCGCCGCTTCCGAGGTGGCGTTTCGACAGGCATTGACGCTAGAGCCCGATGACGTCTATGCGCGATCGGCCTATGCCGACCTGCTGCTCGACGCGGATCGGGTTGCAGAAGCGCGAGGCGTGCTTGGCGATGCGATGCAGGCCGATGCGCTCCTGCTGCGCGCGTCGATCGCTGCGCAACGCAACAACGACGCGGATGCCTCAACGCTGCGTGCCGATCTCGCGCAGCGTTTCAGCGAAGCGCGCGCGCGTGGTGACGAAACCCATCTGCGCGAGCAAGCGTGCTTCGTGCTCGCGGTGGAACAGAATGCGGCGCGTGCGCTGGATCTGGCGCAGCGCAATTTCAACGTGCAGCGGGAACCCGCCGATGTGCGCATCCTGCTTGAAGCGGCGCTCGCCGCCGGACAACCAGAAGCTGCGAAGCCGGCGCTCGAATGGATGAAGACAACCGCGATCGATAGCGTGCAGTTGTCCACACTCGCGAAAAAAATCGCCGACGGCGCACGCGGATGATCTCGACGCTGCGCTGGATCGTGTTGGTCATGACGCTGTGCGTGGCGAGCTTCGCCCACGCGCACAAACCCAGCGACAGCTATTTGCTGCTCACCACGCAGTCATCCAGCGATGACGTGAGCGGACATTGGGACATCGCGCTACGCGATCTTGAACTGAGCGTGGGCATCGATACAAATCGTGACGGCGCGATCACCTGGGGCGAACTGCGCGCACATGAAGACGCGGTATTCGGCTACGCGCTGCAAAGACTCGCGCTGCGTGCGGACGGCGCGCCTTGCGCGATTGCGCGCGGCGCGTTGCTGGTCGACACGCACAGCGATGGTGCCTATGCGGTGCTGAACTTTTCGGCGCATTGCACGGCGCCGCCGCGTCGGCTCGAGGTCGGATACCACCTGCTGTTCGATTTGGACCCGAGTCACCGTGGATTGCTCGGTCTCACTGCGGACGGCATTGCCCGCAGCGCCGTGCTTTCACCGGAACAACCGGTGCAGGAATTCGACCTCAAGCACGCCTCGCCCTGGCATCAATTCTTCCAGTTTGTCGGCGACGGCATGCACCACATCTGGATCGGCTACGACCACATGCTGTTCCTGATATCGCTGCTGCTGCCGGCTGTACTTGTGCGCCGTGAAGGCCGCTGGATACCCGTCGGCACCTTGCGCAGCGCCTTGATCAGCGTGTTCGCGGTCGTCAGTGCATTCACCGTGTCGCACTCGATCACATTGACCCTCGCCGCACTGGGAGTGATCGGATTGCCGTCGCGATGGGTCGAATCGGGCATTGCGCTGTCGGTGCTGCTGGCCGCTCTCAACAATATATGGCCGCAGGTGACCCGGCGCGCGTGGCTGCTCGCGTTCTTCTTCGGTCTCGTTCACGGCTTCGGTTTCGCGAGTGTGCTCAACGATCTGGGCCTGCCGCGCGACGCTCTGGCCATCTCGCTGGCCGGATTCAACATCGGCGTCGAGCTCGGTCAGCTGACCGTGGTGCTCATCGTCGTTCCACTGATCTTCCTGCTGCGCGAACGTCGTTTCTATCGCCCCGCCATACTGGTTGGTGGTTCTTCGGCAATCGCCGTCGTCGCCGCCGTGTGGTTTCTGCAGCGCGCCTTGGGTTTTGGCCTCAATTGAGGAGCGCAGGCGGCGCATTCGGCTGCATCTGGCGCGCAAGAATCAGACGTAGTGCGTACGATTCATGCGAAGGAACGATGCGGATGCGAGCGACGATGCGGGCGCGAGGACTTCCCTCGATGATCGCATTGCTGGTCGCGCCAGGCATCTTCCCGCTCGGCGTGCAGGCGGCTCAGGTTCGGATGATTCAACGGCAAAATCCTTCGTCGCGCACTGATCAGGCGTGCGATATCGCCGGATCGGCGCTGTACGCCGACCCTGTCGCTTCACCCCGGCGCGCGTGAAGGGCCAGTCGCACCCAATGGTTCCGCGCTGCGGGTTTTGCGGCGACAATCGAGCGTCACTATCCGCCAGTCTCCGATTCCATGCCCGCCTTCGCCTATCAAGCCCTCGATGCCACCGGCAAGACCCAGCGCGGCGTGCTGCAGGGCGACACTGCGCGCGCGGTGCGTGGTGCCTTGCGCGAGCGCGGGCTCAACCCGCTTGGCGTGGAAGAGGTTCGCGATGAGGCGGGGCGGAAGGGAAGGCTGTTCGAGCGCCGCACGCTGGGCAGCGCACAGCTCGCGCTGCTGACCCGGCAACTCGCAACCCTTATTGGCGCTGGCCTGCCCATCGATGAAGCGCTCGGTGCGCTGTCCGAGCAGGCCGAAAACGAACGCCAGCGCGCCTTGACCGTCTCGCTGCGCGCGCGCGTCATGGAAGGCGCGAGCCTGGCGCAGGCGATGGCAGAATTTCCTGACAGCTTCCCTGATATCTTCCGCGCGACCGTTGCAGCGGGCGAGCAATCGGGCCGGCTCGACGGCGTGCTCGAAAAGCTTGCCGACTATGCCGAGGCACGCGACGCCCTGAGCCAGAAAATCCTCGCCGCACTTGCGTATCCGCTGCTGCTGACCCTGGTCGCGGTCGCGGTCGTCGCTGGTTTGCTGACGTGGGTCGTGCCGCAGATCGTCGGCGTGTTCCTGAACCTGCACCAGACCCTGCCGCTGCCGACGCGCGCGCTGATTGCGCTGTCGGCGTTCCTGCGTGCATGGGGCTGGTTGTTCCTGATCGGCCTGGTGGCCGCCGCGATCGCTGCGCGCTTCGCGTTGCGCAATGATGCAACGCGTTATCGCTGGCACGCATTCCTGCTGCGCCTGCCGCTGGCTGGTCGACTCGCGCGCGCGGCAAACACGGCGCGCGCTACGCGCACGCTTGCTCTGCTTTCCGGTAGCGCGGTGCCCTTGCTCGATGCACTCGGCATTGCCGCGCAAGTGGTGCCGAACCTGCCGATGCGCGAGGCGCTCAAGCGCGCTGCATTCAAGGTGCGCGAGGGCAGCGCGTTTTCGCGCGCGCTCGGCGAGAGCGGGCAGTTTCCCCCGGTCGCGCTGCGCCTGATCGCCAGCGGCGAACGCTCCGGCGAATTGCCGCGGATGCTCGACGAGGCGGCCGCGCAGCAGCAACGGGAGCTCGACCGCTGGTTGACGGTGCTGACTGCGGTACTGGGTCCCGCCGTGATCCTTGCCGTCGGCGCGATGGTCTTGTTCATCGTCCTCGCGATCCTGCTGCCAATCTTCAATCTCAACCAGATGGTCAAGTAGTGGTGATTCGGGATTCGGGATTCGGGATTCGGGATTCGGGATTCGGGATTGGTCGTGTCGCTATCCCGCAATCGTCCGCACTGCCCCTACAATCGGCGGATGCATTTTCGAATCCCCAATCCCCAATACCGAATCCCGGCCCTTCAATGATCCGATTCGAAAACGTCAGCAAGCGCTACCTTACCGGCCTCGACGCGCTCGCCGAGGTGAGTTTTGAGGTCGACGCAGGCGAGATGGTGTTCGTGACCGGACATTCGGGTGCGGGCAAGAGCACCCTGCTGAAGCTGATCAGTCTGACGGAGCGGCCCTCACGCGGGCAGATCACGGTCAATCATGCCGACCTGGCACGTGTGCGCCGCCGCGGCATTCCGCAGTTGCGGCGCGGCATCGGCATGGTATTCCAGGATCACCGCCTGCTGACTGATCGCAGTGTGTTCGACAATGTCGCGCTGCCTTTGCTGATTGCCGGCACCTCGCGCAGCGAGACCGCCAAGCGCGTGCGTGCCGCGCTCGACAAGGTGGGCCTGCTCGCGCGCGAGAAGGCATCGCCGCTGACGCTTTCGACCGGCGAACAGCAGCGCGTTGGCATCGCGCGTGCGATCGTGGCCAAGCCGCCGTTGATCATCGCGGACGAGCCGACGGGTAATCTCGATCCGCAACTGTCGGTTGAAATCATGGCTCTGTTCGCCGAGTTCGGTGCCGTCGGCACAACGGTGTTGATCGCAAGCCACGATCTTTTCCTGCTCAAGCGTATGAACAAACGCGTGCTCGTGCTCGACCATGGCCGTCTCGTCGATGATTTCCGTCCGCAGGCGGCCGGCACATGAGCCGCGTGGTGCGCAATCAACGCACGTCCGCCGCAGCGGTAGTCAAGAAGGGTGCGGAGCCGCGCGGTCCGCGCACGCCGATACGTGCGCGGCTTGCCGCGTGGCGCGAACAGCATCTGTACAGTTTCTTTTCCAGCCTTGGTCGCCTGGTCGCGCGTCCATGGGCAACGGTTCTGACCGTGCTCGTGCTTGGCTTTGCTCTGGCACTGCCGCTTTTGTTCTGGCTCGTGTTCGACAACGCGCGTGAGTTGTCCGGCGGCTTGCGCGAAGCGCGCGAAGTGACCGTGTTCCTGAAGCCGGGTGCGGACACCAGAACCGCCAGCCTGCTGGCCAGCGATTTGCGCAAGCGTTCCGACGTTGCCGATGTATTGATCCGAACGCCGGAGCAAGGTCTGGCCGAATTTCGCGAGCTGTCCGGTTTCGGCGAGGCGTTGGACGCGTTGCAGACGAATCCGCTGCCGAGCGTGCTGGTAGTCACACCACGCGAATCGCTGGATACGGACAATCCGCCCCTGGTGGGAGAGCTCAAGGCGGACACACGTGTTGATCTGGTGCAGTATGACGCCGCATGGCGGCGCAAGCTGTCGGGGATTCTGCGTTTCAGCGAGCGGGTCGTTGCGGTCGTGGCTGCGTTGCTCGCACTGGCAACCCTGTTGGTGATCGGCAACACGGTGCGTATGGACATCCAGGCAAGGTCGACGGAAATTTCTGTGATGCAGACGATTGGCGCGAGCAACGGCTTCGTGCGGCGTCCGTTCCTGTATGCAGGTCTCTGGTATGGTCTGCTCGGCAGCGCATTCGCGCTGCTCATCGTCGCTGCCGTGGAGCTGGCGTTGGCGGAGCCGATCGGTCGCCTGCTCGACAGCTACGCGCATCGCTTCGCCTTGCGCGGCATCCATGTCGCGGCAGCGCTGGTCGTCGTCGGCGCGAGCGCGCTGCTCGGCTGGCTTGGTGCCTACGTCGTGACGGCGCGCCATCTCGCCGCAGGACGGCCGCGATGAGCGCCAGTGTCTCCCTCACGCGGCACATTTCCAGCGACGAACCGCGCGTGCTCGTCGTCGACGGGTCGCGTGTCGTGCGTCAGCTGATCGAGCGCGTTTTGAAGACCGAGTTGCCCAACGCGGTCGTCGTCGGCTGCGGCACGGGCGCGGAGGCGCGCGCGCATCTGGATGCCGGCGTCGTCGACCTGATTACCACGGCGCTGCGTTTGCCGGACATGGACGGCCTTGAGTTCGCCCGTCACGTGCGCGAGAGCTCGGCGCAGGCCTATATCCCGATCGTGGTCGTGTCCGGCGACGTGCAGGAGCGACTGGTCGCGCGCACCTTGTCCAGCCACGTCACCGACTATTTCGACAAGGCGTTGGGCTTCGACGCGCTCGCCGTATTCATCCGTGGCTACGTACGGCCGACCGAGCAGATTGCCGGTGACGTTCTCTACGTCGAGGACAGCCGCGTGGTCGCTCTCGCAACGCGGCGCATGATGGAGAAGTTCGGTTTCAAGGTTTCGCACGTGGTCAGCGTCGAGGCGGCGCTCGAGTTGCTCGATGCTGCCGTGATCGAGCATCGCAAGCCGGGAACCGACCTCGTGCTGACCGACGTGAACCTCAAGGGCGAGCTCAGTGGCGGTGATCTGCTCGAGCGCATTCGCAACCAGTTTGGCTATCGGAAAGGCGAGTTGCCGGTACTGGTCATGACCGGCGACGACAATCCGGCCAACCAGGCGGTGCTGTTGCGTGCGGGCGCGAATGATCTGGTGCACAAGCCGATTGAAGAGCGCCTGCTGATCACCAAGCTGCAATTCCAGCTTCGCGTCGCCCGGCGCCTGCGCGAGCAGGCGCGCGCAGGCGCGTGAGCGAGGATCGGGTCAAGCTGGAGCCTTCCTGGAAGGCGCGCGTCGGTTCGCAATTCGCGCGGCCGGAGATGATGGCGCTCGGCGAATTCCTGCGCACCGAAAAGGCGGCTGGCAAGGTGATCTATCCGCCGGGCGCGTGCATTTTCGCTGCGCTTGATAGCACGCCGTTCGATGCGGTCAAGGTCGTGATCCTGGGCCAGGACCCCTACCACGGACCGCATCAGGCGCATGGCCTGTGTTTTTCGGTGCTGCCTGGCGTGCCCAATCCGCCGTCGCTGGAAAACATCTTCAAGGAAATCGCGCGCGATCTGGGCATCGCGCGCCCCGATCACGGTTGTCTGCTGCCGTGGGCGCGCCAGGGGGTGCTTTTGCTCAACTCGGTGCTGACGGTCGAGCGTGGATTGGCCGGCTCGCATCAAGGCAAGGGCTGGGAAGGTTTCACCGACGCCTGCATCGACGCGCTCAATCGGGAGCGCGAAGGGATCGTTTTCCTGCTTTGGGGCAGCTATGCCCAAGCCAAGGGCAAGCTGATCGACACGCGCCGCCACCGCGTACTCAAGGCGCCGCACCCTTCGCCGCTCTCGGCCCATCGGGGCTTCATCGGTTGCGGGCATTTCTCGCGGACGAACGAATACTTGAAAGAGCGCGGGCACACCGCCATCAACTGGATGCTGGCGCCTCGCGCTGAGTCCGACTGAGACCATGCTTGAGCGTTGAGTTTCTCTGCCCATAGAACCTTGACCCAGCATGTTATCTATATAATTCAATCGATTAGACTTGAACGCGACATAAGTGGGTGACTTTCGACAGGATTGCCTTTTCAGAACTTGAGAGTACAATACCGACCAGTTCAGTAATCCCCGCAGGACGTTGTTGGGGAACTCAGGTCAGGTTTAGCACTCAAAGGAGCCGAGTGCTAAAGTGCCCGCAGGATTTTGAGGAGTTCACAGAATGAGCAATGCCCTGGTCGCCAGCCAATTCCCGGTGCCGAGTGCCATCGGAAGCCTCGACGCCTATGT
>JBDSXV010000071.1:0-7639 GCA_039926025.1 Dokdonella sp. | reverse complement strand
AGAATGTCCTTCGCCTCGTACGCGACGAAGAAGTGCAGTACGTCCTGAATGATGGGTCCGCCGAGGCTAGCACCGTATTGCTTGTCGGAGGTCAGCTCCTTCTTGGCATCATGGCGTTCCGACGGAGTCTCGGAACGAAGGTCCTGATTGCTGTAATCCATGAACACGTCGCCGTGGAAATCGTTCGTGCCCGACTTCGTCACCGCGGTGATCGCAGCGCTGCTGATCTGGTCGAATTCCGCTTTGTAGTTCGAAGAAATTACCTTGTATTCGGCGATTGCCGACTGCGGGAACGGGTTGCCGCGGGTTGAATCCTGTCCGCTGACGCCGCCCTTCAGCACGTAGTTCTTCTGGCCTACTCCGTCGATGTAGACATTCACGCCATTGGAGCTCTGCGCGCCGCTCTTGAGCTGGCTCGAGCCGTCGCTTTTGGTAACGAACTGGACGCCGGGGACGATGTCCGCGAATGCGAGGAAGTTGCGCGAATTCTGCGGCAGCGCCTGGATCTGTTTGGGCGTGATGAAGGTGCCGATTTCCGAAGTCTTCACTTCCACCAGCGACGGAGCTGTCACCGTGACGCCCTCGAGCACGGTCGTTTCCGGTGCGGCGGCGCCTGCAAGGTCGAGCGTCGCGGTCGAGGCCACAGTCAGGGTCACCGTCTTTTCGGTGCCAGGGCCGGCATCGATGCGATAGGTGCCGGGGGGCAGGCCGAGCAGCGAATAGCTGCCATCGGCACTGGACTTGGTATGGCGTGTCGTTCCGGTCGCGACGTTGATCGCGGTGACGTCGCTGCTTGCAGGCGCCTTTCCGCGCACGCCGGCGTCGGTCGACTGCGCGGAGACCATGATCGGCACGGCACACATCGCGGCAATGGTCGCGGCGACCATCGCGGACAGTACCTTCTTGTTCAAGATCGGTGTTCTCATGTCTCTCTCCCAGGCATGTTGATCGGCACTGCGATCGGGAAACGGTTGGAGGATTTGGAACGGTTGTGCGGACCGAAGCACTGCCCGCAGGAGGTGCGAACGACAACTTCGCAGGGAAGCACCTGCGACGATTCCGGCGATGCGCCGGGGGCTTCCATTTCGGCGACGAGGCGGGTCAGTGCGCTGCGTCCCAGATCGGCAATGCGCACGCGCACGGTAGTCAGGGGTGGCGTGACGTATCGCGCGATCGGGATGTCGTCGAACCCGACGACGGCGATGTCGGTCGGAATGGCCAGATCGCGCTCTCGGAGTGCAAACAGGCAGCCGATTGCCATCATGTCGTTGGCGGCGAACACCGCATCGGGGCGCGGGGTGCAGCGGAACAATTCTTGTCCGGCCGCATGACCCGACTCTTCAGTGAACTCGCCTGCGAACACGGTAGCTTCGTGGGTGAGGCCCGCATGGGCGAGCCCATCCTGGTAGCCGCGAAGGCGCTCGTCGCCATCGAGGTTGCCGGCTGGGCCGGCAATGAATGCGATGCGCCGATGACCGCAAGCAATCAGATGGCGTGTCATCGCCAAGGCACCACCATAGTTGTCTATGCTGAGCGTGGGATAGCGCGACTGGCCGGCACTCGCATTCATGAGCACGGCGGGCAGCGAGTCGGGCAGGTTTGCGCGGAGCAGGACCGGATCCGCGTGGGGCGACATGATCAGAAGGCCGTCGACGCGCCCCTGCATCGAGCGCAGCGCAGCGGCCGCTTCACCAGCGTCTCCGTGTGAGCTCGATACAAGCAGATGCAGACCGCGCGCGCGCGCAGCGAGGTCGATACCCCGAATCAGTTCGGAGAAAAATTCACCGTGCAGATCGGGCAGGATCGTGCCGATCGTGTGAGTGCGCCGGGTAATGAGGCTGCGCGCTGCATCGTTCGGCATGTAGCGCATGCGTTCGGCGCACTTGAGGATGCGCACGCGCGTTTCTTCGGCCATGTTCTTGTGGCCGTTAAGCGCGCGCGAGACCGACGCCACTGAAACGCCGGCGGCTTTGGCCACGTCTTTTACCGTCACGCCCGCTCCCACGCCCGCACGCTCCCGAAGCGATGTAAACGTTTACATCATGATCACAAGGCGCGTCGCTGTCATGTTGCGTTACAGCAGGAGAATTTTCGGGAGATCGCTTGTGAATACGGGTTCACTGGCGGGCACAGCGCCCACAATGGCCACGACGCGATGTGCGATTCGGTCGACGCATGGCGGCTGAATTTGTCGGACGCCCGAACGGCAAGAACTGCAACCTCCAGTGTGCGAGGTACCGCCGCGGCGATCGCGTGCCGTCGATCAAAAGTCTTTCTGGAGGCCGACGTAAAGACCACGCCGTGGCCCGAACTGCGGCGCACCCACGCCGATGCCGGAGCCGTCACGCAATTCGTAGACCTTGTCGGCGATGTTGATCGCGGCAAGACGGACGTCGACCTTGCCGAGCGAGGGCAGGTCGAATGCGTGGCTCGCCGAGAGATTGACCGTGTAGTACTGCGGCAGGTGCGCGCTGTTTGCGAAGTCGGCGCGCAAGCCCGAGCCATACAGGAAATCAGCGCCGACACGCGTACCGTTCCAGTCGTAGCTGACGCCGCCGGATGAAGCGAGACGCTGGTCGTGGTCGAGATGGACCCAGTGCGTCGCGATGTAGTCCAGTTCGTCCTGCTCGAAATTGTACTGACCGGTCACCACCTGCGTGCCCTCGGCGCGGCTGGACGAGAGGTTGATGTAGGCAGAGAGGTTTTCGTGGTCGTAGTTGGCGGTGAGTTCGACGCCACGCACCTTGCCCTTCGCGTAGTTGAATGGAGAGAAGATCAGTGCGGCGCCGAACTGCCCTTCGTCGAGCAGGTTGGTGACCTTGCGGTAGTACCCGTCGAGCCCGACCGTGAAGCTGGCGCCGATCTTCTGTGAGACACCTGCATCGAAATAGTGCGAGCGTTCGGACAAGGTCTCGGCATTGACGTTCGTTGGCAGTGCATTTGTGGTGCCCTGGAACAGCGTGATATCACTCTGTGCGATGAGTTCGGCTGGCGGCGGCGTGAAGTAACGCGCGTAACCCGCATGCAGCGTGGTCGTGTCGCTCAGTTGATACACGGCGCCGAGGCGCGGGCTCAACTGCCCCTCACTGACATAGGCGTCGACCTTGTCCGCGCGCACGCCATAGTTGACGGTCAGCTTGTCGCTGGCCTGCCATTCGTCCTGTACATACGCGCCATAGGTGCGCGCGTTGATGTGTGCGGCGTTGTCGACGATCGTGACGGGTTCGGTACTGGTCGGGTTACCGTCTGCATCGGCCGGAAACACCAGCGAAGTGTTGTTGGCGGCGGGGTGCTCCTGACTGACATAGAGCCCATAGCGCAACGTGTGTGCATCGCCGAGCGCATTGGACAAATCCGCCTGAAGCGTATTGGCACGATTGCTGCGGTCGATGCTGCCGGCGACGCCGTTGAAGACGAGATCGCCAATCGGATCGGGTTGGTAGTTCACGGTGGTGTACCGCTGTCCGAGCGAGACCTGATAGTTGGTTTCGCCGAGCTTGCCCTGCAGCGCAAATACCCCGAAGCGGATTTGCTCGCGCTGGCGTTCATCGAGGTTGCGCGAATCGAAGTCGGTGAGGTCGCCGAGCTGGAATGCCGCGTGCTGGTCCGGGTTGTTCGGAATCTGGAAGCGGTTGTTGGTCGTGCCGAACATGAAGGACAGGCGCGCATCGTCGTTGAGGAGATACGACAGGTAGCCGAAGCTCTTGAACTGGTGGGTGCGATCGTGGAGCGCGTCACGTGAGGAGGTCGGGTTTTCAATGCCAAGGTCGCTCTGCAGGAAGCTCGCGGTGACGAACCAGCTCCACGGCCCGTTGTTGCCGAATATCTCGGCGTTCGGATTCAGCGTGCCGAATGACCCGGCCGTCAAGCCGATGCTGCCACCATTTGAAGTCGCGTCCTTGCCGTCGTTGCCGGACTTCGTCGTGATGTCGACCACGCCGGCCGTGCGGTAGCCGTACTGGGCGGGGAGGGCGCCGGTAAGGAACGACAGATTGTCGATGAGGCGGACATCCAGTGCCTGGCCGAAGCCGCTGATACTTTCGGGAATGATTGTCCCGTTGATGCGGTATTGCAGGTCGGCGTGGTCGCCGCGCACGTGCAACTGCCCGTACGAATCGTCGACGACGCCGGGCGCGCGCAGCAAAAGCTGGTTCAGCGATGTCGATGCGCCCAGCGGCAGCTCGTCGATCGACTTGCGATCAAAGATGTACTCGCTGCTGCCGACATCGGGCGAGAGCTGGTTGCGCGCCTGGTCGAGCTTGCCGCTGACACTGACCGTGCCGAGTGTGGTGCCGTCCGGCGTCGATTTCTGTTTCGCGTTGCGCGATGAAGGGGGCGAGTCCGGACTCAAATCCGGACTGTCCGCGGCTGAATCCGCGTTGGCCGCGGCGATTGCGGTGCCGGACTGGGCGAATGCGAGGCCGATATACAGGGCGAGCGCGGTCTTGTTCATGGTCATCCGATCAGATTGGGAAGAATGGTTGTTATGTTATAATATAACCATCAATCGGCCCTCCATCCGTGTCGGAAGTCATGCAGCGCGCAGTAAACACCGCATGGCTGTTCGATAACTGATCGTCGGTTATGTTATAACGTCAACTCGGATCGCCCCATGAAGACCAGTCCATACCGCCCATCGCTGTTTGCGCGACTTGCCGATCGTTTCGGGGCCACGGCTTCGTTCCTGTGTGCCGTGCATTGCGCCTTGCTGCCGTTGGTCTTCGCCGCATTGCCGGCGCTTGGACTGGGTTTTCTCGCTGATCATCGCTACGAACGCGCGTTCATTGCGTTTGCCAGCTTGCTTGCACTGACCACGCTGATCGTCGGGTTTCGGCGCCATCAGCGATTTGTCGCGTTCTGGTTTCTCGCGCCGGGCATCTGCCTGTTGTTCGCCGGCATCGTGGTCGATTTCGACCATGCGTCGATCCTGCACGCAGCGCTGGTGGCGCTCGGCGGGACGCTGGTGATGTGTGCGCACCTGACCAATCTGCGTCTCGCGCACGGCCACGTTCACAACGCAGCCTGCGGGCACTGACGCTCGCGCCGCTGACCCCCAGGGATGCAGGCGCAACTGCTGCGTGATTGTGTAACCGCGGCGAGGCTGCCTAGCATGCGGCGCAATTCCCTTGAAGCTGCCATCCCCCGATGAGCCACGATCACGATCATTCGCACGCGCATGACCACGCGCGCGATCCTGCGCATGTAACCCCCGACGGACGTCGCGAGCTGCGCCTGCTGGCCGCCTTCGCACTCACCGCGTGCGCGCTGGTTGCCGAGGCGATTGGCGGCTGGCTGTCGGGATCGCTCGCACTGCTTGCCGATGCCGGACATATGCTGGTTGACGCGGCCGCGCTGCTGTTCGCCTGGCTGGGCGTTCGTTATGCGCGTCGTCCTGCGGATGCGTTGCGCAGCTTCGGCTATGCGCGGCTGGAAGTGTTGGTGGGGTACAGCAATGCGTTGGTGCAGTTCATCCTTGTCGCCTGGATCGCTGTCGAAGCTTTGCTTCGTTTGCACGATCCACATCCGATTCTGTCGGGGACGATGCTGGTCGTTGCGATCGCCGGCCTCCTGGTCAATGCGATCGTGCTATTCGCGCTGTCTGGCCACGACCAACACGACCTGAACACGGCGAGTGCGCGACTGCATGTGCTCGGTGACTTGTTCGGCTCGATCGGAGCGATCGCCGCCGCCCTTCTGGTGCGCTGGTTCGGCTGGCTCTGGGCGGATCCCGCTGTCTCGATTCTGGTATCCGTGCTGATTCTTGCCAGCGCATGGCGGTTGTTGCGTCGTTCCGCGCACATCCTGCTCGAGGGGGCGCCGGAGGGCATCGATTCGGAGCAGTTGATTGCGGCACTGAAAGAGGAGGCGCGCGGTGTCACCGATGTCCATCACGTGCATGTATGGCAACTCGCCGGGGGCTACCACGTTGCTACCTTGCATGCACGCCTGCATGAGGATGCCGATGCAGATGGAGCGATTTCCTCGATTCGTACGGTTCTTCGCGAACGCTTCGACATCGAGCACGCGACCGTGCAATTGGAGCGGCTCGACTGCGCCGACGCGCACTGCGGCCAATGACGGCGCGCATCGCGGGCCTTCAGAAAAAGGTCACGTGCGTGGGGCAGGGCACCTCAATTGTGACGCGATTCTTGCATAGAGCCCGCAGACTGCTATCCTGCGCGCCCGCAACAATCACACATTGAAGAGCAGTCATGGGCAGAGGCGACCGCAAGACCAAGAAAGGCAAGATTGCAATTCGCAGCTACGGCAATGCACGTCCGCATGCGGAAAAGAAGGAAGCCGGTGCAAAACCTGCCGTGGCGAAGGCTGCTGCGAAGCCTGCCGTGAAGAAGGCGGCGCCGGTAAAGAAGGCAGCGGCGAAGAAGTCCGCCTGATTCATTCGCGGCCGCAATTGCGACGCCAGGCGCGCAATTCGGCCGCAATGGATCGCGACGCACCATTCAGCGTTGCCTCCAACGGGCCGTATCCGAGAGATCGCCGATGTCCGCAGCGCGAGTGAAATCGGGACGCGAGGGCTTCGCGGCGAGGCTCGTGCGGCGTGCTCGCAGACGGCCACGTTTCAATTTCGCCGCCGTGCTGTTCTTCGTCTTGGTGACAGGGCTCGTCTCGGCCAGCGTGCAGCCTGCTCGGGCGATCCTGATCGCGTTCGATATATCTGCGCTCGCGTTTCTGGCCATGCTCGTGCAGATGTTTGCCGGCGCAGGCAAAGCGCAGATCGTCCGACGCTCACGCGAGGAAGATCAGGGCCGCTGGAGCGTCCTCTTCGTCGGCGTGTCCTTGTCCATCGTGGTGGTCGTCGCGCTAGGGCTTGAATTGCATGCCGCCGATCATGGCGGGGTGCCGCAAATTGCGCTGGCGGCCGGCACGCTGATCCTGTCCTGGCTGTTCATGAATGCGATGTTCGCAGTTCACTACGCGCACGCCTACTACGGCGACGACCTGCGGTCGAGCAAATGCGGTGGACTGGAATTCCCGGGCAAGGATGACCCGGATTACTGGGACTTCGCCTACTTCGCCATCGTCGTCGGGATGACCTTCCAGGTCTCCGATGTGCAGATCACCGATCGTGGCCTGCGCCGCGCGGTCTTGCTGCAAAGCGTCATCGCGTTCTTCTTCAATGTGATCATCATTGCGATCAGCGTCAACGTCGTTGCCGGCAAAGCCTAGGCCTTGGAAAAGCGCCCGTGGCGGGTCCATCGAGGCTTGCGCAAGGGGCGAAGCGTGAGCTGCGGCAACGGTTTGCGGGCGGCCAACGGAAAGTTAGCATTCTTCAAAAATTGCGCGTATAGTCGTCCGCACTGTGTTTGCAAGGGTCACTTTGAATCGTGGCCTGATGCGGTTGATCTGACGATCCGCTCCATCGTTTCGCCTCGCTAGCTCCCTGCAACCCAGTCTCGGTACGGATGACTCCGACCGTGATTTCATCAATCAGTTCCAGGAGTTTCAAAGATGTCGAATCGTCAGAACGGTACGGTCAAGTGGTTCAATGATGCCAAGGGTTTTGGTTTCATCACCCCGGAAAGCGGTCCCGACCTGTTCGTGCATTTCCGCGCGATCCAGGGCAGCGGCTTCAAGTCGTTGCAGGAAGGCCAGCGCGTCAGCTTCGTCGCCGTGCAGG
>JBDSXV010000070.1:0-24007 GCA_039926025.1 Dokdonella sp. | reverse complement strand
GAGCCGTTCGCGCCGATCAGGCCGATGCGGTCGCCGCGCTGTACCGTCGTCGTGAAGCCGTCGACGATGAGGTGATCGCCGAAACCAAAACGGATATCGTCGACATCGATGACGCGGCGTCCCGAATTCGCCGCAATGCCGACCTGCAGCTTCGCATTCCCGCCGAGCTCGCGCCGTTGCGCACGGTCGCGACGCATCGCTTCGAGCGCGCGCACCCTGCCCTCGTTGCGCACGCGACGCGCCTTGATGCCCTGGCGAATCCACACTTCTTCCTGCGCGAGCTTCTTGTCGAACAGCGCGCTCGCCTGCGCTTCCGCATGCAGGCGTTCCTCGCGCCGGCGCAGGTAGTTTTCGTAGTCGCCGGGCCAGCTCGTCACCTGGCCGCGATCGATCTCGACGATTCGGGTCGCGAGCGCGCGCAGGAAGCGCCGGTCATGGGTGACGAAGATCACGCTGCCGGCGAAATCCAGCAGCATCTTTTCCAGCCAAGCAATCGCTTCGATATCGAGGTGATTGGTCGGTTCGTCGAGCAGCAGGATGTCAGGGTTGAGCACGAGGGCGCGCGCGAGCAGCACGCGGCGCTTCATGCCGCCGGACAGCGCGGAGAATTCCTTGTCTTCGGGCAGTTCCAGACGCGCGAGCACCTGGGTGACGCGCTGATCGAGATCCCAGCCGTGCTCGGCATCGATCTGCGCCTGCACCGCAGCCATCGCATCGTAGGCACCGGGCTCGTCGAGGTGATGCGTGAGGCGGTGGAACTCGGCGAGGCATTCGCCGAGATGGCCGAGCGCGCCGGCGACGACGTCGAAGATGGTGCCGTCCATTTCGCGCGGCACTTCCTGCGCGAGCTTGGCGATGCGCACGCCGCCTTGCACGCGCACCTCGCCGTCGTCGGGCCGGATCTCGCCCGCGATGAGCTTCATCAGGGTCGATTTGCCGGCGCCATTGCGGCCGACGATGCACACGCGCTCGCCACGTTCGATTGCGAGATCGACGTTTTCAAGCAGCAAAGGACCGCCGACCGAGTAGTCGAGGTTGACGAGATTGACGAGGGACATGGGGATGCGGCGGGAGGATGCGAGGCGAGATTCTATCGCGATGCGCGCCCGGACGCGATTTTCGCACGCTTCGGACGTGGTTTTCGCGGCGCGGGCGGCCGTCGACGGTCAGGCGCTGGCGCTGCGCGTGCCCAGCCAGACGCCGACTGCCACCAGCACGAAGCCGGGCAGCATCGGCAACGCCAGGCGTTCGCCCAGCATGAGGTAGCCCATCAGCGCGGTGATCGGCGGAACCAGGAAGAACAGCGCGGCGACCTCGGTCGCGCCACCCCGCCGCAGCAAGGCGAACAGCAGGGCGAATCCGCCGACGGCATTGACCACCACCAGCCACGCGACGGCGGCGACATAGATTGCGCTGCCGTCGGTGCGAAAATGCTCGGCGAATGCCGCAATCGGCAACACGGCAAGCGCAGCGGCCGCATGCTGGGCCGCAAGTCCGATGCGCAAGTCAATCGTGGTCGAATGGCGCTTCTGGTACAGCGTGCCGACGCTCAGGCCGAGCAATCCGACCACGCCGGCCACGTAACCCCAGGTGCTCGCGGACGAGCCGTTGAAACGTCCTTGAAGAACAAGCACGACGCCGGCGAAGCCAAGCGCAAGCCCTAGCCACTGCAGCGCGCGCATGCGTTCGCCGATCGCGAGACCAAGCAATGCCGTCGCGAGCGGCATCGCGCCGATGAACAACGCTGAGATACCCGCAGAAACGCCCAGATGCAGGCCTTCATAGACGCCGCCGAACGAAATCGCGAGCGACAGCAAACCGACCATCGCGCTGTGCGCGAGTGCGTGCCAGCCCGGCCACGCCGCTCGCGCGATCCAGGCGAGTGCGCCGAACATCAACGCAGCGAGCACGAAGCGCAGCAGCAGGATCGTGAACGGTGCGCCGTGCAACACCGCGAACTTTCCGGCGGGATAACCCGTACACCAGAGCACCACGAAAATCGCGGCCATCGCGCGACCGCGAGCCAGCCTTGGTAGTGACTGCATGCGGTCGGCGTCAAGCGTTCCCATCGCGCTCATGCGTGGAGGATGCGTCCGCCGCTGAACGACCAGTTCTCCCACGCCGTTTCCTTGAACACCACCATCGTGTATTCGCCATCAATGCCATGCCGCGCAAGGCCACCGATGATGTCGGCGAGCACCTTGCGTTTGACTTTCACGCTGCGCCCGACCGACCACAGGATCTCGATCAGGACGAAGTTGTCGTTGCGATCCGATTCCAGATCCGGATAGCGCGGGTCGAAGCGGAAGTCTTCCGCGTCCAGTTCCAGCACGCGCTGGAAGCGGTCCGTGACCGGCACGCCCGATGCCACCAGCGCCTCGTGCACGCTGTCGAGCACAGCGCTCTTGAACTCGGCCGGCTTCGGCTTGCGGACCGTGATGGTAACCAGGGGCATATGCGTTCCTCGGCAGCACGGAAAAGGGAGGCGTGCAGACTACGCCAGCGCCGTTCGACGTTGAATTAGACAAAAGTGAATTCAACATTGCGAGTGACGCGAGAATGAACCGCCATCACCCGGGGGGATTGCCTGGCCCGTCGACGTCGCATGCCGGCTCAGTTTCGCGCGCTCGGCGCGCGGCTGCGCAGATCGCCATTGCGCGCAGAAATGGCCTGCTCGACCACGTCCCAGCCGGCGTCGGCACGGTGCGCCTGTTCGCTGAGCAGGCGCCTGTACGCTCGCGCGCCTGGCAGTCCCTGATACAGGCCGAGGATGTGACGGCTGATGTGCTGCAGCCGATCGCCGCGCTCCAGATGAGCCTCGACATAAGGACGCAGACGCCGCAGCACGTGGTCACGATCGGGCAGTGGCGTGCCATGTAACGCATGCTCGATTTCCGCGAGACGATACGGTTCGTGGTACGCGGTGCGTCCGAGCATCGCGCCGTCGACATGGCGCAGATGCTCCACCGTTTCATCCACGCCGGCGATGCCGCCGTTGATGATGATGGTCAGCTGCGGGTGCTCGCGCTTGAGCTGGTAGACGCGCTCGTAGTTGAGTGGCGGCACATCGCGATTTTCCTTCGGCGAGAGACCCTTGAGCCATGCCTTGCGCGCATGCACGACGAACACATCGCAGCCCGCTGCGTGCACCGCGTCGACGAAATCGGCAAGCGCCGAGTATTCGTCCTGCTCATCGACGCCGAGGCGGCACTTCACTGTCACCGTCGCCTGCGTGTGCGCGACCGCTTCGCGCATTGCGACGACGCATTCGGCCACCAGCGATGGTTCGCGCATCAGGCACGCGCCGAAACGGCCCGACTGCACGCGATCGGACGGACAACCGACGTTGAGATTGATCTCGTCGTAACCGCAGTCCACGCCGATGCGCGCCGCCTGCGCGAGTTCGTCCGGCTCGGATCCGCCCAGTTGCAGCGCCACCGGATGTTCGGCCGCATCGAATCCGAGCAGGCGCTCGCGATCGCCGTGGATCACCGCGGGCGCGGTGATCATTTCGGTGTAGAGCAGCGCGTGGGGCGTCAGCAGGCGATGGAAGTACCGGCAATGGCGATCCGTCCAGTCCATCATTGGAGCTATACAAATAGAATATGCACCACTTTCCATAATGCTATAAGCGTATAAAGGATAATATAAAGAGCAACTGGCCATCGAATCAATCAATGGCCGCTGCTTCTTCGTTGCGCCAAATGTCCAACGGGCTCAGGCAATGATACGTGGGATATGCGCTGCGCGCCCCGACCGATGTACGCCGCTAGCGGATGTGTCGCGAATGGCCATTGTTCGACTGGGGCGCCATCGCGGTTGACCGGCAACTGTCGGCCAGTTGCGGTCAGTCGCTATCTCGGCCAAGTTGCCATGAAGCTGTCGTTCGAAGCGTGCCACCTCGGAGCAATGCGTAATCTGCGTGCGGCCAAAGTGGGCGAGCTAGTGCGACTAGAACGACTGCCTGGGACCCAATTACCTTCGCGCCGTTTCAACCGCGCCCCCTTTTGACCAGAAACTTTTTCCGGTACGTCGAAGCGCTTTGCATGTGTGTTCGTTTGGTCGGTGACGATATTCGTACCTCGGCGACTTGGCTTGAGGTTGCCACAGGACTGAAGACGCCCGGCATCGATTGACTTTAACCATACGGCGCAAATTGCACGATTCACCCGAGTGCCGTGGGAACGCGCTCAATCAGAAAATCGATCAGTGCGCGAACCGATGGCAGCATGCCGCGACGGCTGGCGAATACCAGGTGAATATCCTGCTCCTGCGTAGCCCACTCTTTGGCGATACGCACCAATGAGCCATCTTCAAGTCCGCGCCACACGACGCGTAGCGGCAGCAGGGCAATACCGACACCGTTGAGCATCGCCTGATATTGCACTGTCATGTCCGAACACAGCAGCCTGGGCCGGTGCGCGACCTTCACGGTTTTTGCATCAGTCGACACCAGTGACCACGTCTGTTCCGACCCCTCTTGGGTTACGCCAATAGTGTCGAAGTCGTTCAGTTGCGCGGGCGCATCGATTGCTGCCTTGCCTTTCACGTAATCCGCGCTGGCGACCAGTACCAATCGACCGGATGCAATGCGACGAGCACTCAGTCCCGGATCGCGCAGGCCGCTGTCGCGTGCGCGCAGGGCCACGTCAATCCGCTCCTCGATCAGATTGACGGTGCGATCGCTTGAATCCAGTTCGATGCGCACTTTCGGATAGCGCCGCATGAATTCCGATATCAGTCGCGCGCCGTAGAACTGCACGATCGCGGTTGGACACGTCATGCGTACGGTGCCCGATGGCTCACTGCGCAGCAGATCGATAGCCTGCCGGGCGGCATCGGCTTCGATGACCATGGCGGCGCAGTGTTCGTAGAAGGCGCGCCCGGCTTCGGTCAATGCCAGTCGTCGCGTGCTTCGTTGGAGCAGACGCACACCGAGTCGATCTTCGAGCAGCGCCACGCGACGACTGAGTTTGGATTTGGTGACGTTGGCGGCCCGTTCGGCTGCGCTGAAGCCGCCGTGTTCGACGATCAGGGCGAAATATCGCAGGTCGTTTAGATCCATATTCATTATCCTATTTTCAGGATAATGAATTGTCAAATCACCGTCTTATCAATGATTGTTGCACAGATTACCTTGGCTCCCGTCAACAAGCCCGCCCACGAGGGAGGGCAACAGCTTCAAGGAGCCCATGATGGAAACGCGTCTCAACTTCTACAAATCCGGCCCGAACGCGATGAAAGCGATGCTTGGCCTGGAAAAGCAGGTCAGCCAGAGTGGTCTGGAAAAGCCGCTGATCGAGCTCGTGCGCATGCGCGCCTCGCAGATCAATGGGTGCGCGTATTGCCTGGACATACACAGCGCCGACGCGCGTAAAGCCGGTGAGACCGAACGCCGTCTGGCCACGCTACAAACCTGGCGCGAAACCCCATTCTTCAACGACCGCGAACGCGCCGCGCTGGCATGGACCGAAGCCGTCACCGAGGTCGCGCAAACGCATGTTCCGGATGACGTATGGGATCACGTCAAGCCGCACTTCACGCCGGAAGAACTCGTCGATCTGACCTTGCTGATCACGGCGATCAACGGTTGGAACCGGTTTGCGATCGCGTTCCGCCGATTGCCCAACTGAGCCGTCCCACTCGCCCGCAACCCAACCGAGCAATGCCGTCATGCTGCATCGTGAACATCCATCGAACTTCAATCCGCCACAACTCGCGGGGCGCCTACCGGGTTTGCTGGCCACGTTGTTGCTGACGGCGTGCGCCAGCAGCGGCGGCCTGCACACGCATGCCACGGCGATGAATCCGGACAGCCTGGAGGCATCCAAAAGCCTCGCCTCGACCGCGCTGTCTAGCGCTGCATGGCCGGATGCAGACTGGTGGACTACTTACGGCGACAAGCAACTGGATCGACTGATTGCAGTCGCGCTGGCTGATCAGCCGGGATTGCAGATCGCCGCGGCCCGCGTACGCCAGGCGCAGGCGATGTCTGCAATTGCGGGCGCCTCCCTATCCCCGCAAATCGATGCCAGTGCGCAGAGTACGCGGCAGCGCTTCAGCGAACACAGCACGATTCCGCCTTCCCTTGCTGGGACGTGGGGAACGATCAATCAAGCCACACTCGGCGCGCATTACGATCTGGATTTATGGGGTAAAAACCGAGCCACGCTACAAACTGCCGTCGGGCGTGCGCAGGCCACTGAAGTCAAGCTGCACGCCGCGCAACTCATGTTGACCACTGCGCTGACGCGCGTCTATCTGCGTTTGGATTTCGCCTACGCGCAGCTGGATCTGGCGAACCAGACTCTGCACGAACGCGAACAGACGCTCGAGTTGACCCGTCAGCGCGTGGCCGCCCAGATCGACTCGCAACTCGAATTGACTCAAGCGCGAGCAGCGCTACCGGAAGCGCGCGAGCGCATCGCCGCGGCACATGAGTCGATCGCCATTCTCGACAACCAAATTGCCGCGCTGCAAGGAAAGGGACCAGACATCGGATTGGACGTGCAGCGACCGCACATGACTGCACAAGCCGCACCGGTGTTGCCCAGCAATCTGCCCGCACAGTTGATTGGCCGTCGCCCTGACGTCGTCGCCGCGCGTTGGCGCGTCGAAGCGGCAGGCAAGGAAATCGATGCCGCGCGAGCACAGTTCTATCCGAACATCAGTTTGAATGCGTTTGTCGGCGTGCAGAGTTTAGGTTTCGACGATTTTCTTTCCGCAGGCAGCCGCATCGCCGGCATCGGCCCAGCCATTTCACTGCCGCTTTTTGATGGCGGACGCCTGCGCGGGAATCTCGCCGCACATCAGGCCGGATATGACATCGCCGTCGAACAGTACAACGCGATCGTCATCTCTGCAGTGCATGACGTCGTCGACCAACTGGTTTCGCTGCATTGGCTCGACGAACAAGCACACGAACAAGAACAGGCGTTGACGCTAACCCGGCAGGCCTACTCATTGGCAAGCGATCGTTATCGCAACGGCGTGGCGAATTATCTTCAGGTGTTGTCGGCCGAACGCCAGGTGCTGGCGCAACGCGGGCTGGTTATTGTCACTGCGGCCCGGCGCAGCGAACTACAACTGAATCTGATTCGCGCACTGGGCGGCGGATACGTTGCGCATGCGCCACCACAATTTGTCCACCCATCTTGAAACGCATCGGACTGCCATCATGAACAGCATCGACCAACAAGCCGAATCGACCGTAGTTGCTTCACAAACGCCCGTTCCACGAGGCCGTCCGGCGCATCGAAAAATTGTCATGGCAATCGCCGCAACACTCGCGATAGGTGCTATCGCTGTTTATTGGATAGCCGGTGGCCGCTATCAGGAATCCACTCAGGACGCGTACGTCGGCGGCAACGTTGTTGCCGTGACCGCGCAGGTGGGCGGTGTCGTCACCGCAATCGCCGCTGACGATACCGACTACGTCAGTGCCGGAACGAACTTGGTCAAGCTCGACCGCGTCGACGCCGAACTGGCATTGTCCAAAGCCGAAGCCAATCTGGCGCGCAGCGTACGCCAGGTGCGCGCGCGTTTCGCGGGTGCGGAACAAACCCAGGCAATGGTCAATTTGCAGTCGGTTGCATTGGCCAAGGCAAAAGCCGATCTTGCTCGACGCCATAATCTCGCGGCGAGCGGTGCGATTTCTGGCGAAGAGGTGAAACACGCTGAAGATGCGGTGCGCGCGGCAACCGCCGCGTTGAACGCGGCGCGTGGCGAACTTGCTGCGAGCCGCGCGTTGATCGACCGCGCCTCGATTTCCACCAATCCCGAAGTGCTGGCCGCTGCAGCGCAGGTGCGCGATGGCTATGTCGCCGCGTATCGCACCGATATCCCGGCACCGGTTTCCGGCCTGGTTACCAAACGCAACGTGCAACTGGGTCAAAAAATCGCGCCGGGTGTTGCGTTGATGTCGGTGGTTCCACTGGATCATTTGTGGGTCGAGGCCAACTTCAAGGAATCGCAGTTGCGGCATATCCGCATCGGCCAGACGGTCACGCTGCGCGCCGATGTATACGGCAGCGCCGTCACATATCACGGCACCGTTGTCGGCCAGGACGCTGGCACGGGCAATGCGTTTTCCCTGCTACCGGCGCAGAACGCGACCGGCAACTGGATCAAGGTAGTGCAGCGCGTTCCGATCCGGATTGCGCTTGATCCTCGCGAAGTCGCTAGTCATCCGTTGCAGCTTGGCCTGTCGATGGATGTAACAGTTGACACGCACCAACGTAACGGCGGTCGCATGATGGCGAGCGGTTCGCGCGACCACGGCTACCGCACCGACGTGTTTGCCGGAGAACTGGCTCGCGCCGACAGCGTGGTCGACGAGATCGTCCAGGCCAATCAGTAACTGCTTGTCACTGCTGCATCGGAGGCTCCCCATGATTGCGCGCCAGCCCATTCGTCTCGTCTACGCCACGATCTTCACCTTGACCGCGATCGAGTTTATGCAATTGAGCATGACCGCCTTCGCCGCCGGCCCGATCATGGGTGAGGTCAGCATCGGGCCGGAAGACTTCAGTCTGATTGCTTCGGTCTATGCCAGCGTTGCCATTTTGATGATCTCGATGCAGCGCTGGTTCGTCGAACGTATGGGTGGACGTCGGTTCATCCAGTGCATCACGGCTATTTCCGTACTCGGTTCTGCGCTGTGCGCTACCAGCCACGATTTCGATTCGTTTCTTGCCGGCCGCATGGTCATGGCAATCGGCGGCGGCGCGATGTTTACTGCCGCACGCATGATTGTCCATCACGTGCTCGAAGGGCGCCAGCGTTTCCTCGGCATCGCTTCGCTTGCGACGGGCGTTGCCCTGAGTATTGCTGCTGCGCCTGGGCTGGCTTCGCTGGCGGTGGCCAACGAAACCTGGACTGCAATCTTCTGGTTGCTGGCCAGTTTGGGCGTTGCCGCGTTCCTGCTCGCCAGTGTGACGCTGTCCAATGACGCCGTGACGCCGATCGAACGCCTCTCGCACATCAATCCCTGGGAGCAACTGCTGCTCGTCGGCAGCAGTTTCGTCTTGCTGTACGCGCTACAACGTTTCTACTATGACTTTTACGGCGACGTCGCGTGGATTGCCGTTGCCTTTTGCTTTGCGGTCGCCGGCCTGTTGGCGTACGCAAACCGCCAGCGCCGGCGCGAACGGCCGCTGTTGCATATTCGTCAAATGCTGCACGCGCGTTATCTGGTCGGCATGGGCCTATTCATGTTCGCCTACCTCATGCTGGGTGCGAACAATTACGTCGTCCCGGTCATGTTGCAGCGCACGTTGGGCTACTCGTGGGAAACAGTTGGACACTTCGAAGCGCTCGGCCTCGGGTTTGCCGTGCTGACTTGGGCGGTGATGTCGCAAGTGCTGCCACGCTATCCAGCGCCGCGCAAGTTTTACGTTACCGGTTTCGTTGCGCTGGCCGGGTTTGGATTTTTGCTGACGCGAATCGATACGAGCGCAAACCTGTGGCTCGACGTGCTGCCGGCACTGGCATTGAACAGCGTCTTTCTACTGACCGTGCTGCCAGTCACGGCTATGCAGACATTCCGCGAAACCGAGTACGATGAATCGGTGTTTTCCAATGCCCAGCAATTGAAGAACATGCTCGCCCAGGCTGGCATCGCGTTGGGCATCACGCTGGCGACGCTTGGACAGCAATGGCGCACAACAGTGCACTACGCGACTCTTAACACCAACATCCATCCTGGCAATCCGGCGTTCACCGCGATGGTCGAGCAGATTCGCAACACATTAGCTCCGGCAATCGGGCCGACCGATGCGGCCCAGATCGCAATGGCGCGCATCGCGCAGATGCTCGCGCAACAATCTTCGATGCTGGCCAATATTGATCATTTTGGCGTCATTGCCGTGCTCGGGGTGCTCGGTGTCATTTTCACGATCGTGCAGCGGGTGATGCGCTGATTGGGTCATCCGATTCAATTACCTGAATCGGCTGCAACGAAAGGACAGTCTGGTTGTTGCGCGGCGCTCACACGCTGCGGATGCATGTTGCGCTGGATCGATTGCGCCGCAGTCAGCCACAGCCGCCCATGCGCAGCGCAATCGGCAGCAAAACCGAACAACGCCTGCATGCGGTGCGGATCGAAGTCGATGAAACTCGCTGGCGGATAGTCGACAGGAATCTCGGTCAGGTGAAATGTCATTCCCAGTCGACTGGCCGCGGCTATATTGTCGATGATGGCTTCGCGCGTCTTGTAGGTTGTTTCTGCGGAGAAGCTGCTGGAGATGATTGCCAGCGTGTTGACTGGCGTCGTCTGCGGCGTTCGCGCCAGTTTGCCGTCAACGATCAGGTAAATGTTGCCCCCGCGCAATTGTGGCAGGTCGTACGCGCGCACATCGACGATGAGCGGCGTCGTAAACACCGATGTTGTTACGCCGGCGTCCACGTGAAGTTCGTCGTAGTCGATCCCGTTCTCGCGCACATGGATCAGCATGGGCGGAAATATGCCGGGCACGCTGGCCGAAGCCATCAGTACATCGCGAAACAGCTCACGCGCGGAAGTCCCGCCACGTTGCGCAATCGCACCCATGTCCCACAGAACCGTTTCCTGCTTGTCCAGGTCCGTCGTCGCCACAATGAGTTGGCGGCCTTTTTCGGTCTCGTGCGCGACCGCGGCAATCATCTGCGCGGTGACAAAGTGGTCGACCAGGTCGAACAATGGACTATGTCCGCGCACGCCGCGCGGGAACAGCATTCGCGCCAACATGGTCAGCCGCGGCGAGCGCAGCAGCTTGCTGGTCGCGTTGCCGGAGAATGCCTGCTGCATCTTCGCGTCCCACTCCGGACCGAGAAACGCGAACGGTGAGATCAGCGCGCCGACGCTGACACCGGTGACCAGCTCGAATTGCGGGCGCGCATGCGCGCGAGTCAAACCAACCAGTGCGCCGGCACCAAATGCGCCACCCGATCCGCCGCCCGAAAGCGCAAGAATATTGATCGGACCACCGTTGGCAGCCGTGTGCAAGCCACGAAAGAAATCCGGGGCACGCAATCCGAATCCGTGCAGGTCCGTGGTGACCAGGCGCACAGATTGCGAAAAGCCAATCGGCGCGGCTTGTCCAATCAGCTTTGGCGGTGCTGGCCGCCGCGACACAGTCTGACATCCAGCCAGCATGACTACACACAACAGCAGGCAAGTCGCTGCCATGCGTTTCGGTCCAACTGGAGTCAGTGTCGACGCGAACGGATGCATCGACTCAATGGCGCAATATTGCAATGATGGAGTACGTGCCGGCGGCAGTGATATGCAGCAACAGACAGCCGCCAACGATGCTGATTTTTTTTGTAGAAGTTGATCATGTTTTCGTGGTGTACCGATCGGGTTATACCAGCAGAAACGCGCCGAGCGCGTTGGCAGCCGCAGGGTCCGGGGCATGCGACCCGGTCGCCGCCGTTGCGAGCCACAGCAGTCCCAGCTCTTTCGGAATACCGATCGCACCGATCACCCCTTCGGCGACGCAGCAGCTTGGACCGCCGAGCATCTCGAGTTCGTGGTCTCCGTCACGTGTGATCGCGTACAGCGTTACCGCGAGCACGAAGGCCGAGACGCAGGTCGACAGCGACCGTTGACCGCCACGATGCAACTGACTAGAACGACTACATTGTCGACGCCTTTCCGCCGAAACGTTCCCGCGTCCTACCCAGCAACGAAGTCTGGCTAATCGGCGACGTTGCGGACTATTTGATGCACCAGAAGTGCACCCGATTGGCGGAAAGCTACACAACTAGGCAATTTGCGTCCAGTCCATCATTGGCGCGACAAGTAGTCGCCACGGCTGGATTTTTTCCGCGGTGCGCGCGAGTTTCGGCGCTTCTGCTGCCTCGATCATTCCCGCGCGTTCCCGTTGTTTCGCGATCTTTCCCGCGAATTTTCGCGGCTACAGCACCAATGGCGCAACAGGATTTCCGCCGTCTCCCCTGCGTCGGCGATGGGCACGCCTGCCCACGTCGCACAGATGACACTGCCCATGCGCGCGTGCGGACGGGATGCGGGTGGTCGCCGAGGCCAGCGCAAGGCGTCCGATCATTCAAGGTGCGATCAAGCAGCCTGCGCGTAGTTGATGGCCCTGCGGCATGGCGTTGAACTGGACCCGCCAGTTGCACTGACGCGGTTTCCGGAGTGGGGCTTGCGGTCCTACTCGAAACCGTTGGCAAAAATGAGATCGCCCACGGTAACGGTGATGGTGACGTGTCCGAGGTTCGATTCGGCTTTGCCATCCCATGCGGCATAGGTGAAGCGTGCCGTGCCAGCGAACCCTACCGCCGGATGGTAGGTCGCCGTATGTCCATCGAAGGCCACCGTGCCGTCGATGGATTGATCGACGATCCGCAAAGTGAGCGCATTGCCGTCTGGATCGCTACCCGATAGCGCGACAGAAACCGGCTGGCTGTTGCTGGTTTGCGCGTTGCGATCGGCGACCTGGGGCGGCCGATTGGTCGACGGCGACTCGCTGTTGGGGCCGTTGTGACACAGATAGCAGCCGACGCGCTCGCCACGCCACAGCGTCTTCGTGCCGAAGGTCGTCGTGATGCTCCGGTCTGCCTGCATGTAACTCAGCACCGTTCCGCTGGAGTCGCTGCCGTGACAGGCCTTGCATGCCGTTTGGCCGTTGGTCTCGACGAAATCGCGGTGTTGTCGGGCCCAATCCTGGCCCATCGGATGCAGATTGTGCGGGCCACCGAGCCCGATCGCGGGTGGCGAACGATGGCAGACTGCGCATTCCGCAAGCACACCTTCGTGCCCTTGCAGAGCAATGTTCTGCACATTGTCGTTCGCATCCTGGGACGGCGATTCAGCGTGTGTTGGTCCGTGGCAAGCCTCGCAGGCCACACCACCATGGCCGAAGGAGAAGCGATAAAGATTGAAGCCCGTCGCAGGAACGTTGTTGTTTGTGGCGAACGTCGCATCTGCCGCCGTGCGCAACAAACCGGTCGCGGCAAACGCATTCGCATAGCGTATCTGTCCGCTGTTGAGTGTCGCCGTTCCGGTATGGCAGTTGTCGCAGCGCGGTTCCTGCAGCCATCCGGCGCGTCCGTGGGCACCGACGGTCGACATGTTGCCGTGGCAGCTCTGGCATTGCATGGCGAGTGTCCCGTCCGCCGCAACCGCGCGCCCCATGGCGCCACGCAGACATTGCGTCGTCGAACCGGGATGGCAGCGATAGCAGGCCGAACGATTGTCCGACGATCCAAGCGGCAACGCCGTCACTGGGTCTGTGACGTTCGCATGTCCGCTGTGCTCTGCCTCTGTCAACGATGAAATGCCTGCGATACCGGTGCCCGGCAGCGCATTTGACGCATGGCAGGCGGCGCACAACATGGGCCGATGGTCCGTCATGACCGAGGCGAACAGTCCTGCCGCATTCAACGAAAGCGTACTGAGCGCAGACACATAGGCATTGTTGGTGAGCTGGCGATCGTCGTGCAGGCGCAGGATGTTCAAGCGATAGTCACGCTGCGGGTCTGGATCGTTGACCCAGCCGGCCTGCGGACGCGCGGCATTCCCGCTGTTTGACGCGTGGCACGCGCGGCAGTCCATCTCGTCGGATACGGGCAAGACGATGTCAGTACTCGCCAGCGAAGTGCCCAGCAGATCGCGCGCAGTCAGGCGCATCATGGGATACGTGTTCTTGCGGCTCGCATCGTCGTACGGCGTGAGCGGAATACCTACTGCGCTGTACCACGGCATCGTGGCGTCGAACTGCATCGGATGTTCAAGGTTGGCGGGTCCGGGCATGAAACTGCCGGCCAGGCCTTGGTCGAGCAACGGTGCCGCGCCAAAGATTTGCGGGCAATAGTCCCAAAAATTCGTGCGTCCGATAGAACTGGTCGTGATCGACCCGGAAGTGTCGGCGGTAGCGCGGTAGCCCACGCTGGCGGCGCCCGAAGTGGAAACGACCTTGCCATCCGGGCCGATCACCTGCGCGTGGATCGTGTTGTACGGTGGCAGGATGGCGAAGACGCTGTAGTCAGCATCCATGCAATGCATACCCAGATCGTTCCATCCGACAACGGTCCAGTTCGCGGCAATTGCCGAAATCGGAACCACGCCCGTCAGTGCCAGCAACAGCGGCAATGCACGACGGAGGACGAGAGCGATTCGCATTGGCATTTGCATTAGAGTGTCCTACAGTAGCTATTCCTAATATACACGTTGCAGTGCAAACGTCAATTAGAAAAATGTCGGCGTTTCTTCCGCAAAATGATCCGGCCTGCGGCGATCATTTGGTCGATGAAGCTTGCCTGGAGTTACAAGGCGTCAACCACTTTTTTCAAAAGGTCTCGCACGCCGACCGCCGTTTCTTTGAGCTGCGGATTGTCGATCGCCTGCATCGAAGCCAAAGGATCGATGGCCGCCACTTCGATCTGTCTTGGAGCCAACTCCTGCACGACGACATTGCAAGGCAGCATCGTGCCGATCTTGTCTTCCTGCTTCAATGCCTCATAGGCCATGCCTGGATTGCATGCTCCAAGAATGCGGTAGGGCCGGAAAGCCACATTCAGTTTCTTCTTCAACGTCGCCGCAACATCGATTTCAGTGATGATCCCGAAACCTTCGGTTTTGAGCACCTCAACGACATGCGCAATGGCCGCGTCGAAGTCCATGGTCAAAGTCTTGCTGAAGTAGTAAGTCACGAGAGTCTCCACGAAAGCCTCTCCAGTCCGAAATCGACGTCGAGGCGAAAGATGCTGGACAAGACACACACCATTGCGGAGCTCCAAACGCTCATCGACCACCGCTCAATCTGCTCGGCACGCAATGCGCCAGAGCGCCGGGCAATCTCGCGCCCGCCGCGGCACAGGATCAAGGTTGGTACGCTGCGGATAGAAAAGCGCGCCGCGAAATCCGATTGCACCTCGGTATCCACCTTGCCCAGACGGCAGGTAGGTTCCAGATGTTTGGCGGCACGCTCAAATTCCGGAGTCATGCTTCGGCATGGCGCGCACCACGTCTCCCAAAAATCGGACAACACCGGCAGATCGTCCCGGGCAATGTGATCGTCGAACGTTGATGCGTCCAATGTCATCGGCTCAACCGCGAACAGGATTGCGTGACAACGGAAAGACGCCGGTTTCGCGGCGAGGCGGCTGGAGGGCACTCGATTGAGCGCCCGCCAAACTGGACAAACGACATGCACGGCTTCGTTCATGGCTGCAGCAGATCAGTCTGGTGACGCGACATCCATCCGAAATACAGAAGCGGAATGACAACCAGCGTCAGTACAGTCGAGACCAGGATGCCGAAGATCAACGACACAGCGAGTCCCTGAAAAATCGGATCGCCAATGATGAAAAAGCCACCAATCATGGCCGCCACGGCAGTCAGAGCGATCGGTTTGGCACGCACCGCCGCCGCTTCGATCACAGCATCGCGCAGTGGTCGCCCGGCGGCTAGCGCATGGTTGATGAAGTCGATCAGCAGAATCGAATTGCGTACGATGATGCCAGCAAGTGCAATCATGCCGATCATCGACGTTGCCGTGAATTGCGCGCCGAACAGCGCATGACCTGGCATGACACCGATCACGGTCAGCGGAATCGGCGCCATGATGATCAGCGGGACGACATAGCTGCGAAACTGGGCGACAACCAGCAAATAGATCAGCAGCAAACCGACTGAATAGGCCATGCCCATGTCGCGGAAGGTTTCGTACGTGATCTGCCATTCACCATCCCACTTCACGGCAAACTTTGTCGTATCGTCAGGCTGGGTGATGAAATACTGGTCGAGCTTGTGACCGCCGACGGCCTGCTTGCCAAGGTCACTCACCATCGTGAACATGCCATAAAGCGGACTGTCGGTCGCGCCGGCGTCGTCGGCTACGACGTAGGCGTAGGGAAGCAGATCCTTGTGCAGGATCGCCTTCTCCCAGTTTTCGGACTGCACGCGCACGACCTCGGACAGCGGCACGAGCGCCCCACTCGCCACGTGCACGCGCAAGGCGAGCAATTGATCAATATTGGCTTGGTCTCCCGCCGACAAACGCAATCGCACCGGCACCGCATATTTGGATTGCCCGTCCATCAGATAGGTCGCATCGTCACCCGACAACGCGGCGCGCAAGGCCTGGGCAATCTCCGCCTGATTCAGGCCAAGTCGCGCAGCGCGTTCGCGATCCACCACCATGATCTCGCGCGGTGAGTCGCTCTCGACGCTGGTGTCGAGGTCGACCAGGTCGTGATTACCCTGGAATCGGGCCTCCAGTTCTTTGGCAATCTTGCGAATGCCGGCGTAGTCGGGTCCGTACACTTCGGCGACGATGGGCGCGAGCACGGGTGGGCCCGGTGGTACCTCGACGACCTTGATCGAGGCGCCATAGCGCGCACCAACGGCCGTGAGATTGGGTCGTGCGGCGAGCGCGATCGCGTGGCTCTCTCGCTTGCGCAGACTCTTGTCGACCAGGTTGACCTGCAACTCGCCGACAATTGGTCCGCTGCGCAAGTAGTACTGGCGCACCAGACCGTTGAACGTCATCGGCCCGGCGATGCCAGCGTAGCCCTGGTAGTTTTCCACTTCCGGAACCGTATCGAGCGCTTGGGCCAATTCGACGAGCACTCGATTGGTTGCTTCGAGAGTGCTCCCTTCAGGCATATCGACGACGACCTGGAATTCCGACTTGTTGTCGAACGGCAGCATCTTCAGGATCACCGCTTCGACGACCGCGAGACCTGCAGTCATAAGCACGAGTCCGCCGATGACGCCAAACAGAATGCGTCGGCGTCGCGCCGCACGTGCGCCATCCAGCAAGGGCAACATGATGCGTTTGAACAGACGATTTAGAAGCGTCTCGCCGACGCCGCCCTGATTTTCTGTTTGCTCTGTGAGTGGCGGGTTGTGGCGGAGCAATTTTAGCGCGAGCCAAGGCGACACGATCAGTGCTACTGCGAGCGACAGCAGCATGCCGACGGACGCGTTGATCGGGATCGGCCGCATGTACGGCCCCATGAGTCCCGATACGAACGCCATCGGCAGCAAAGCCGCAATCACGGTAAACGTGGCCAGGATCGTCGGTCCGCCCACTTCTGCGACGGCTTCCGGAATGGCGACGCGCAACGTTTTTCCACCGAGTGCCATATGCCGATGTATGTTTTCGACCACTACAATCGCGTCGTCGACCAGGATGCCGATCGAAAAGATCAGCGCGAACAGCGAGACCCGATTGATCGTGAAGCCCATTGCCCACGATGCGAACAGGGTCAGCATCAACGTGATGATCACGGCACCGCCAACAACAATCGCTTCGCGCCAACCGAGCGTGACGAGCACAAGCAGTACGACCAGGAGCGTCGCGAAAATCAGCTTGTGAATGAGCTTGTCGGCCTTGTCCGTAGCGGTCTTGCCATAGTCGCGCGTCACTTCAACGTGCGTGCCTTCCGGGATCGCGATGCCACGCAATTGCTCGATGCGCCGCGTGACCGCTTGGGTGACGTCCGCCGCATTCGTTCCTGTCTTCTTTGCGAGCACCATGGTTACGGCGGCTGCATTTCCATGTTCAGGGCCATGCTTGCCAGGCGGCGCACCAAACCAGGCGTAGCGCGCGGGCAAATCTGCCCCCTTCTGGATTTTTGCGACGTCCGAAAGGAATACAGGCTGGCCGTTCTTCAGACCGATCACCAAGCCTGCCACTTCGTCGGCGTCGGCAAGGAAGGTTCCTGCGGTCACTGGCGTGTCGCGATCGTCGGCGATGCGATCACCTGGCTGCGTCACGACGTTCGCGGCCTTGAGTGCGCTCGACAACGCGTCGATGGACAGGCCGTAGGAGGAAAGTTTGGCTGCATCGAGTTCGACAACGACCGCACGATCGGGCGCACCGATCGTGTAGACGTCGCGCGTCCCGGGAATGCGCTTGAGTTCGATTTCCAGTGTGTGCGCGACTTCTGCCAGTTCGGTCGCGCCGCGCTGGGTGTCGTCCGTCCACAAGGTCAGTGCCATTACCGGCACATCGTCGATGCCCATCGGCCGTACCAGCGGTTGCCCCACACCTAGACCCGCCGGGACAAAATCCAGATTCTGAAAAACCTGATTGTATAAACGCACCACAGCAGTCTGGCGCGGCACGCCGACCTCGAACTCGACCGTGATTGTCGCAATGCCCGGCCGGCTGATCGAATAGACGTGCTTGACGTTCTGGATTTCGGCTAGCTTCTGTTCGAGCGGAAACGCGACGAGATTCTCCACGTCGCGCACATCCGCACCAGGAAACGGCACGAATACGTTCGCCATCGTCACGTCGATCTGCGGCTCTTCCTCTCGCGGCGTGATCAGCACGGCGAAGGTCCCCAGCAGCAATGCAAGCAACGCAAAAATTGGCGTCAGCGGCGATGCCTGAAAGGTCCTGGCGATGCGGCCGGAGAAGCCAAGTCGGACGTTGTCCATTCAACCCGCCTTGCGGGTCTGGATGCCGCTCAGATACAGCGCAGCCGCATTCGGGTCGGCCGCGACCTTCTCGCCCTCGCTGAGGCCGGACAGTATTTCGACCCGCTCTCCGAAGCGGTGACCGAGCCGCACCTGGCGCAGGCTGACGCGGTTATCAGCCACGACATAGACACCACTGAATTCGCTGCGCCGGACCAGCGCCGACTCGGGAATCAGCAGGCGTTGCACTTCGCCAATCGCGAAGGCGGACTTCACGGTCATGCCGGGATACAGACCGGTTTCCTGCGGCAGCAGATCCAGGCGCACACTGAATGTGTGCGTGTTCGGATCTGCGTAGGGGAAGATCGTCAATTTGGCCGCAGAGACACGGCGCGTGCCATCGGTGTCGAGCAGCACGTCGGCGGAGTGATAGCGGCGAATTGCATCGACGGCACTTTGCGGAACCTGCACGTTGATCCGCAACGCGTTGAGCGACACACCGGCGATCAGGGGTTGTCCGGCTTGCACAGATTCGCCGATCTGCACGAAGCGCTTGGTGACGATACCGGAATATGGCGCGCGTACGACCGTGTAGTCGAGTTGCTGCGAAACTTCGCGCAACGAAGCCTGCGCGGATTTCAGAGCCGCGCTGGCACTGTCGCGCTGGGCGACTGCCTGGTCGAGTTGCGCCCTGGCGACGAGCTTGCGTGCGTAGATCTCGGCGATGCGCGCGTAGTTTGCCTGTGCCTCATCGAATGCGGCCTGGGCCGAGGAGATCTGCGCCTGTGCGCGACGCTGGCCGGACTGCTGCTCGACGTTCGTGAAGCGCACGATTGCGGCGCCGGCCTCGACGTAGTCGTTGACGTCGAACGGCAACTCAAGCACGCGCCCCGAGGTCTGCGCGGACATTGTCGCCTGATTCGTTGCCTCAACCACGCCGTCCCAGGCCTGCTCGCGACGCGCGGTCTCCTGCGCGAGCGTGATGGTGGCGAGTTCAACAGGCACCATCGCCTCGTTCGGCGCTGATGGCTGGGAGCACCCAAGCGTCATTGTCGCGACAGCAACGAGGTACGCCCAACGCAAGGCGCGCGGACGCTTCATCACCGCTCGACCACGAATGCGCGGCGAATCACTGGAACGCGCTTCCGCTCTTGACTCCGACCCGACGCAGAACAAGCGCCAGCGGACAAAAGCCGGTGAACGAGGCCTGCAGCAGATTCAGGCCCACGAACAAGGTCAGCAACAGCCACCACGGTGAAACGAAGTGAGCCAACACCAAGCTGACGACGACGACGGTACCCGCAAACGCCATCACAGCACGATCGATATTCATGACGGTTCCTCCATTGGTCTGGATCATTTTTTCGATGGTTTAAGACGCAGTATCCCCAGCGCCTTCATCACGTATTTCTCGTATATCGGCTCGCTATTGCCGGTGCGCATCTTGCGCAGGAAGTATTTTTCAAACGCCACTTTCGCCACATGGACCCACTTGCCCGACTTGGCCCAGGTCACGTTGCGCGGCGGTATTTGTGGAAGCGCCACAAAAGCGACACCGGTATCACCCATGTCAGCCAGGCAGACGGCGTTCCAGGTGGCCTCGGCCGTCGGCGCGAGGCCGTCGATATCGGCATGAATGTTGGCGACCACGGCACCGACCATCGATTCGATCATGAAGCCGGTTTTCGGCGCCCCGGTTGGCACCGGTGTTTTTTCCACCGGAGGAATCGCAACGCAAACGCCGGCGGCGAAGATGTCCGGGAACCTGGGACTGCGCTGGTACCTGTCGATGAGCACAAACCCTCGCGGGTTCACCAATCCATCGACGTTGCGCACGGCGTTCACGCCTGTGAATGCGGGTATCACCATCGCGTACACGAAGGCCAGAACGTGCTCCTGCTTGAGCACACCCGCGTCATCCAGTTCCTCGACCCGCATTTCGTTGCGCTCGACCTTCGCGATGCGGGCGTTGGTGATCCATCGTATATGCCGCTGCCGCAGTTCCTTTTCGAGCAACCCTTTCGAGTCGCCCACGCCACCAAGGCCCATATGCCCGATATACGGTTCGCTGGTCACGAACGTCATCGGTACGCGATCGCGAAGCTTGCGTTTGCGAAGATCGGCATCGAGGATCATTGCGAATTCATAGGCAGGCCCAAAACAGCTCGCTCCCTGCGCGGCCCCGACAACGATCGGCCCCGGGTTCTTGAGAACTTCCTGGTAGGCTGCCCATGCGCCCACGGCGTGGTTGGTCGTGCAGACCGACTGCGTGAAGCCACCGTGCGGCCCGAGGCCAGGTACTTCGTCGAACGCCAGGCGAGGGCCGGTTGTGATAACCAGATAGTCGTACGCAATACGAGTTCCCGCTTCGGTAACCACGCACTTGTCACCGGGGTTGATCTCGGCAACAGTCTCGGCAAGAAAGCCGATGTTGTGTCGGGCGAGTGCCGGACCCGCATCCACCCGGATGTCGTTTGGCTTGCGCCAACCCACTGCTACCCACGGATTGGATGGCGTGAACGAAAATTGCGGGGTCTCGTTGACGACGGTGATCTTGTGCAACGCCCCTACTGTCGCGCGCATTTCGTATGCGCAGCTCATGCCACCGATACCGGCTCCGAGAACGACGATATGTTTCATGAGCGTTTCCTCCAATCCCCTCCTACTCTGCGACTCTGCGACTCTGCGACAATCGATGCTGGGGGTTGTGATCCAGATCAAGAGATCCATACTTGCACTAATTCTAATGTAGTAACATGTAATGTAGAAGTCAAGCTGGAGATGATATGAAGATGAATAGCGGTCACCATCTGCTGATTGAAGCCACGCAGCTGTCCGAAGGGGTGACGCCATGAATGAAGCTCGTCCGCGACGATCATCCGCGGCTCTTCAAGCGTTCGACAACGATGCAATGCGCGCAAATGCAGACGAGGCTGCTCGGCTGCTCAAGATGTTGGCCAACGGACAGCGCTTGCGAGTTCTATGCTTGCTTGTCGACGGTGAATTGTCAGTCGGTCAAATAAATGAACGAGTCGAACTGAGTCAATCCGCGCTGTCGCAACACTTGGCGAAGTTGAGGGAAGAAGGCTTGGTGACGACGCGTCGAAAATCACAGACGATCTACTACAAACTCAGCAGCGGACGCGCGCAGCGCCTTATATCTTCCCTGCACGACATCTATTGCGGCGTCGTCGGCCCTAAGGGCAGACGCAGAAAAACAGAGACATGACGCCCACGCATTCTGCTGCTTGAAACTCCGACCGATCGCTAACATCTGCTACCTCAGTCAGTTCGTGGGGATACCTGCATTTTCTGCCGGAAATCCGGCGCTCGTATTGTGTCGTTTGTGCACCATCGCCTCGGAATTCGTTGATTCTGCGTTCCCGACGTCCAGTCCATCATGGGTGCCACGCAAATGGAATGTGAGTTGTTTTCCATGCACGAGGACAATCCATTAAATTGACTGCGCCAATGGCGCATTCAAGAGGTCTTTGTCTCAAAGGTGATTGGCGGAAGGGATGACGACCGTCCTGCTCGTGTTCTCAAACGTCCAGTCCGCTGTCTGGCAACGCTTCCGGCTCTCGTCGGGGACGAGTCAATCGCAGCTTGCGATTTCCAGGCAATCTGACGATAGCGCAGCGTGCCTGCCTTTTTCATGCCTGGCGACGCCACAGAAGACGCCAGCAATCGTCCAGTCCGCACGTGAGCGTCTGTCCGTGCAAGCGAACGCACGAATCGACGCATACCGCAGAGCCACGATGCCCTTTGTCGCGCTGCAATCCGGCCGGCAGCAGCGAGCTCGATCGTGAGCGCTGAATGCGCATCGGGACTTCGCCGTCAACGCAAGGACGGGCGCGCAGACGTGGATGCCGATCGATGATCCAGCTGCGGTCCTTGCACGAGACCGCTGCTGCGCTGCGCTGCATTTGATCTGGGTCAAGGTGACTGCGCGCGCGCTGAGTATTGTCGCGAGCATGAACATTCGCCTCGCCCCCCTTCCGCTCTTCGATCGCGAGCTGGTCGCCAAGTACGACATCAATGCTCCGCGCTATACGTCGTATCCGACAGCCCCGCATTTCCGCGACAGCTTCCGCGAAGCCGATCTCGCGCGTGCCATTCGCATATCAAACGGCGATCCCATCCCGCGGGATCTGTCCGTCTATGTACACATTCCCTTCTGTCTTTCACCGTGCTTCTACTGCGGCTGCGCGCGTATCATCACGCATGACCGCAGCAAGGCGTCGGCCTACCTCGTGCGCCTTCAGCGCGAGATCGAGATCGTCGCGCGGCATTTCGACCGCGACCGCAGCCTTGCGCAGCTGCACTTCGGCGGTGGCACGCCGAATTTCCTCGACGTCGAGCAATTGCTGGAACTGATCGAATCGATTGGCCGACATTTTTCATTCAGCACCGTGCGGGATCGCGAGTTCGGCATCGAACTCGACCCGCGATTCTGCGATGAGAGCTACGCGCGCCGCGTCACCGAGGCAGGCATCAACCGCGTTTCCATCGGCGTGCAGGATTTCGATCCAGCCGTGCAGGAGGCCGTGAATCGCGTGCAGAGTGTCGACGATACCGCCGCGGTGATGATCGGCGCGCGCATCGGCGGCGCGCGCTCAATCAATCTCGACCTCATCTACGGATTGCCACGCCAGACCCCCGAATCGTTTTCGCGCACGCTAGAGCAGGTGATCGCGCTGCGCCCGGACCGCATTGCGGCGTACGGCTATGCGCACATGCCCGAACGCTTCACGGCACAGCGCCAGATCGACAAATACGACCTGCCGGACGCCGCAACACGCCTCATCCTGTTGCAACAGACGGTGCACATGCTGAGCGCCGCAGGCTACGTCCACATTGGGGTCGACCATTTCGCGCTGCCGCACGACGACCTCGCGCTCGCGCATGCGGCGGGCACGTTGCAGCGCAACTTCCAGGGATACTCGACGCACGCCGCCTGCGACTTGGTGGGTTTTGGAATGAGCGCGATCAGCCATGTCGGCGCGAGTTTCAGCCAGAACGCCAAGGACCTGATCGGTTACTACGCCGCGCTGGACAGTGGCTGCCTGCCAACGGCGAGAGGGCTTTGGCTTGACGACGACGATACGGTGCGCACCGACGCAATCCAGCGTCTGATGTGCGCCGGCTCACTCGACATTGGCGCGTTCTCGGCCCGCCACGCCGTGGATTTCCCGATCTATTTCCGGCGCACGCTGGAGATGCTGAAGCCGCTTGAGGATGACGGCCTGGTCATCTGCTCTGCTGAATGCATCGAGGTGACGGGGCGCGGCCAGTTCCTCCTGCGCAATATCGCGCGCTGCTTCGATGCCTACGTGGAAGGCTCGGACATCCGCTATTCCCGCGCGGTCTGAAGGACGACGCCAGCGTGGGACACGACGAAACCGCAATCGGCCGCGTGGCAGCGAACACGATTCCCGACGACGGCGACGAACACAAATTCTGCTCGACCTGCGCGTTCGGTGCCGTCTGCGTCGGCCGCGGGGTCGACAAGTTGGGCCTGGCCGAACTGCACTGCCTCGTCGAGCACGTCGGACCCTATCGTGCGGGCGAGTCGATCTTCCGCACCGGCGATCGCTTTGGAGCCATCTTCGCGGTGCGATCGGGAACGGT